>JBILWQ010000134.1:0-5818 GCA_044369805.1 Phycisphaerales bacterium | reverse complement strand
CCTCGGGCGTGCTGCTGGGACCGGGTTGCGCCGATCCGCTGGGCCGCAAGACCATCCGCATCAGCATGGGGCGCGTGTTCGGGGTGCCCTGGGGCTGCAGCGAGGATCTCTCCGCCTTGCTGCCGCTCATCCGGCGGTCCGGCTTCCGGCTGACCGCGGTGGAGCAGGCCGTGGGCGCCATGCCGCTGCACCGCTGGCGGCCCACCACCCGCACCGCCCTGCTGCTGGGCGCCGAAGGCCGCGGGCTTGATCCCGGCCTCATGAGCGAATGCGACGCGTGCGTGGAGATTCCCTCCTCGCCCGATCCCCTGGCGGGCGAAGGCGACGGACCCCCGAGCCTGAACGTGGCCACCGCGCTAGCGGTCGTCCTGGGCGAACTGCGCCGCCATCGCTGAGGCGCCTGCGCCGCGGGCCTCGCCCTCGGCGGGCGCGGCCTTCTCCTCGCGCAGTCGCTCCACGCTGGCACCAAGCGCGTTCAGCGTCTCCTCCATGCGGTGGTAGCCGCGATCGAGGTGGTAGACGCGGTTCACGATCGTCTCCCCCTCGGCAGCCAGACCGGCCAGCACCAGGCTGGCGCTCGCTCGAAGGTCGCTGGCCATGACCGGCGCGCCGTAGAGCTTGCCGCCACCGGCCACCACCACGGTCGGGCCCTGGCGGTAGAGCTGCGCGCCCATGCGCATGAGCTCGGCCACATGCAGGAATCGCTCGGGGTAGATCTTCTCGGTGATCACGCTGTTGCCCTCGGCCATGCAGACCAGGGCCATGAGCTGCGCCTGCAGGTCGGTCGGGAAGCCGGGGTGCGGCTGCGTGGTGATCGTGGTTGGCCGCAGGTTGCGTTCGCTCGTCACCCGCACGGTGCAACGCATGGGGTCATCGCCAGCGACGCGGTCCACGTGCACGCCGATCTCGCGGAAGTGCTGGATGGTGGCCAGCAGCGCGTCGTAGGGGAAGTCGTCCAGCGTCACGTCACCGTTGGTCATGGCCGCCGCGGCTGCGTAGGTGCCGGCCACGATGCGATCGGGCATGACCACGTGGCTCACGCCGCCCAGTTCGTCCACGCCATCGACCACCAGGCGCGGGCTTCCGGCGCCCTGGATGCGGGCGCCCATTGCGTTCAGCATGTTCGCCAGCTCCACCAGCTCGGGCTCGCACGCGGCGCACTCGATCACGGTCCGACCCTGCGCCAGCACGGCGGCGCTGAGCACGTTCGCGGTGCCCAGCACGGTGCTGCCGAAGGGACCGCCCAGGAAGATGGTCCCGCCCTTCAGGCGATCGGCCGTGGCGATGATGTCACCGCCCTTGAGCTCGATCTTCGCGCCAAGGCCCTCGAGGCCGCGCAGGTGCAGGTCCACCGGCCGGTGCCCGAAGGCGCAGCCACCCGGCATGCTCACCACGGCGCGACCGCGGCGGGCCAGCATGGGGCCCAGCACGCAGATGCTGGCTCGCATGGTCCGCACGATGTCGTACCGCGCGTGCACGCTGGCCGGATCCACGCTCTTCATGGAGATGCCGCCGGGCACGGTGCGCGTCTCCACGCCCAGCTCGTTCAGCAGCCGACCCATGTTGGCGATGTCGGCCAGGGGCTTGATGTTGTGCAGGGTGACGGGCTGGTCGGTGAGCAGGCTGGCGGCCATCAGCGGCAGCGCCGCGTTCTTGGCGCCCTCGATCCGGACGCGACCCGAGAGACGGCGACCACCTTCGATGCGGAAGAAATCCATGGTTCGAATCGTTTCCTTCAGGGGCTGGTGGAGGACTCCCTTCCATCGGCCAGCCATGCCCACGGGCGACACAATCCCGGGGCGTCCCTACGATACCGACCGTGAGCACCGGCGTTGAACTCGCGGGCGAACCTCGCCTGCCCGAAGTGAGGATGCACCTCGTTCCCCCCACCGCACCTGCCCAGGGTTCGGTGGTCAGCAACCAGCTCTGCATGCGGGGCCGGTCAGCGAGCTTCGTCCGGCATGTGTGCATCGATGTGGGGTCCACCCCGCTGTCGGGCAACTTCCGGGCTGGTCAGAGTTTCGGCGTGGTTCCGCCGGGCCTCGACCCCCATGGCAAGCCCCAGAAGGTGCGGCTGTACTCCATCGCCAGCCCCACCTGGGGCGAGGACGGCCACGGCCGGGTGCTGGCCACCACCCCCAAGCGACTCATCGCCGAACGCAGCCCGCAGAAGCCCGGCGACGACCCGAACGAGCACGGCCTCTTCCTGGGCGTGTGCAGCAACTACGTCTGCGACCTCAAGCCGGGGGACCCGGTGGCGGTGACGGGCCCCGCGGGCAAGCGTTTCCTTCTCCCCGAGGACCCCTCGCAGCACGACTACCTCTTCATGGCCACGGGCACGGGCATTGCGCCCTTCCGCGGCATGCTCATGGAACTGCTGCAGGGGCCGCCGGAAGGCAGTCCCTGGCGGTCGAAGTGGAAGCGATGCGAGAGCCGCATCGAGCTGGTCATGGGCAGCCCCTACACCACGGACCTGCTCTATGACGACCTGCTTCGCGATCTGGCCGCGAAGAACACCAACTTCCGCTACCACCCCGTCATCAGCCGCGAGACGCGCGCCGACGGAGGCCGCGGCGAGTACGCCCACCAGTTCATCGAGCGGCGGCTCGGCGACCACTTCGAGGCCATGCTCCGCAACCCACGCACGCTCATCTACGTGTGCGGCCTCGCGGGCATGCAGATGGGGCTCTTCCGAATGCTGGGCGAGAAGGACCTGGCCGCCGGCTACCTGACCGTGGACGAGCAGATCGCCGAGGTGCCGCCGAAGGCGTGGACCGACGAGCACCTGAAGCGCCGCGTGCGGCCCACCCATCGGTGCATGATCGAGGTGTACTGAGCCGCTGGCGCCGGGGCCATTTCGCGGGCCAGTCCGTGCCCCCTATGCTGGACTCGTGGAATCCCCTCTCCCCGAGGATGAACGCGCTCGCACGCTGGCCGAGAAGGCCCGCGAGCATTTCCACCGGGGCCGCCTGAAGGAGGCCGAGGCGTGCCTGCGCGAGGCCATCGAGCTGGAGCCCGAACAGGGCGCCTGGCGCATGCACCTGGGCATCACGCTGCAGGCCCTGGGCCGGACCGACGAGGCGCTGCGGTGCTTCGAGCTCGCCTCCCGCCAGTCACCTGACCAGCCCGAGCCGCGTCTGGCGGCCGCGGTGGCCGCGGCCGCGCTCGAGCGATGGGCGCTCGCGCTCAAGTGGGCCGAGGATGCGTGCCGCTGCAAGCCCGACCTCGACGGGGCATGGGCGTGCCGCATCGAATCGCTCCGAAGGCTCGGTCGTCGCGAGGACGCGAGCCTGGCCTTCTACATGTCGCAGCAGCAGGTCGAGCACGGGCCGGCCTCGCTGCAGGCCATGGCCGAGGTGCTGCTGGAGGAGGGCAAGGCCGAGCGAGCCGCATGGTGCCTTCGCGAGGCCCTGCGCCTGGAGCCCGCGCTGGCCCGCGCCCGCATCCGGCTGGCCCAGCTGGCCGCCGACAGCGGTCAGTCGCACCGCGCCGTGGAACTGCTCACCGAGGAGGTGCGGAAGCATCCCGGTGATGTGACCGCCTGGCTCGCCTTCGGTGATCTGCTGGTCCGGCTGCGCCGTGCACCCGAGGCCGCCGAGAAGTACCGACGCGCCATCGAGCTGGATCCGGACAGCGCGGCTGCCCGCGGCCGGCTCGGCGCCCTGGCCTTGGCGGCGCGTCGCCTCGATGAGGCCTGCGCGGAACTGGAATTGGCCGTCCGACTGGACGAGCGGAACCCGGGCCCGCGGCTGGAGCTGGCTCACGCCCGCCTGGAGCGCGGCGAGATCGCCGAGGCCGCGCGGCTGCTCGAGGTGCACGCCGAGCGCACACCGCCCGAACAGGACGACCGCCTGCAGAATCCTCAGGCCGCGGCCTCGCTGGGCGAACTCATGCTCCGTGCCGGCCGCCCGGCGCTGGCCGCCCGCGCTCTCTCGGCCTCGCTTCGATTCCCGTCGTGCGCCCGCGACGCGGTGGTGCTCCGCAAGCTGGCCCTGTCGCGCTACCGTGCGGGCGACCTGGCCGCGGGTGACGAGGCCAGCCGCAGGCTCCACCGGCTTCATCCGGCCGACCGCGCCGCGGCCTACAACATGGCGCTCTCCGCCCTGCAGCGGAACCACCTCGATGAGGCCGCCTCCTGGATCCGCACCGGGCTCAGGACTCACCGAGGCGATGGCGGGTTGCGCCGCCTCTGGATCCGGCTCTGGCTGCGCCGCGCGGCGAGCATCTTCCAGCGCGGGCGCCGGCGTGCAGTCCGTCCGGACTGAGGTCCGCTCAGTTGGCGGCGTTGGTGAAGGGCAGCAGGGCCATGTGACGGGCCCGCTTGATGGCCGAGGCCAGCGTCTTCTGCTCGCTGGAGGAGAGCTGAAGCCGCTTGCGGCCGAGGATCTTGCCGTTGCCGGTCATCATGCGGCGGAGCTCGTCGACGTTCTTGTAGTCGATCGGGCCCTTCATGGTGCGGCGTTCGGCGGGTGAGGTGAACTGGGTCATGGTCTTGACGTCCTGGATCTCGGGTTCGAGAGCCCCCGACGGCCGGGGGCGACGAGCCGCATAGTGTAGCCGAAGCCCGCCCTGCCCCCAACCGCCCCGTTTCCTCCATGCCGCTCATCCTGTCCGACCTGCATCTGGGCCTCTCGCCCCTGGAGATCACCGGCCTTGATCCGGTGCTGGACATGGCGGACGAACTCTGGCTCAACGGCGACACCGTGGAACACCGTCACCCCCGCTACCGGGATCGTGGCGAGCGGTTGTGGAGCGAACTCCAGCGGATGTGCGAACGTCGCGGCGTGCCGATCCGCCGGCTGACCGGAAATCACGATCACGACGAGGGCCTGCCCACGCACCTGGAACTCGCCGGAGGCCGGATCCTGGTCACGCACGGCCACGCCTTCCTGCCCTCCATCGCCCCCTGGTCGGTCTGGGCCCGCGAGGCGGAGCGGCGGCACCAGGCATGCCTGGCCTCGCTGCCACCATCGGAGCGCGGCACGCTTCGCGCGGCCATGCAGGCCGCCGCCTGCGCATCCGAGGCGGCGTGGAGCGACCCCTCTCGCGAGCGGCGACTGCACGCAGCCGCCATGCTGACCCGACCCTGGGCGATCGCCGCGGTGCTGCGGACCTGGATGCGGTGGCCGGCCCTTGCCCATGCCTTCACGCACAGGCATCGCCCCGAGGCCCGGCTGCTGGTCAGCGGTCACGCGCATCGACGCGGCGTGCACCGGCGGAACGGACTGGTGATCATGGACACGGGAAGCTTCAACCCGCCGGCGCGAGCCGCGGCCGTCCGGGTGCGCGACCGCGAGGCGTGCTGGATCCCACTCACTCTGCGCCGAGGGCGTCACGAACCAGCGGCGGAGTCTCGCTGGATTCGCGTGAGCGTCTGACGCATGGTCGCGCCGGCCTCGGTCACCGCTCCGGCATCCACACCGTGCACGAATCCGCAGCGAGCCACCGCGGCGAGCAGCGATTCCGTGGCCAGGTTGCCCGGCGCACCAGGCGCGTAGGGGCAGCCGCCGAGGCCGGCCGCACTGCCGTCGAAGCTCCGCACACCCATGCGCAGCGCCCGCTCCGCGCAGGCCGCGGCGCGACCCTGGGTGTCGTGCAGGTGCAGCGTGATCTCCGAGGGGCTCACCACGCCCGCACACCCCTCGAGCAGACGCTCGATGTCCTCCTCGCGGGCGGCTCCGATGGTGTCACCGAGGTCGATCTCGGTGCAACCCATGGCCAGCAGTTCCGAGGCCACGACCGCCACCGCCGAGGGCTCCACGGGACCATCGAATGGACACCGCACCACGCAGCTCACGTAGCCACGAACCGGCAGACC
>JBILWQ010000079.1:0-7481 GCA_044369805.1 Phycisphaerales bacterium | reverse complement strand
GGGCCACGGTCACCTGCCGCGCGATCTCAACGTCCGCGAGATCGCCATCCTGGTGCCGATCGCGCTGGCGTGCCTGGGCACGGGTCTCTATCCGCGTCTGCTGCTCGACGTCACCGAGCCCTCCGTGCGAGAGACGCTGGCGGACTATCCCGCCCGCGTGAACGAGTTCAACGCCCAGCGGGGCCTGAAGAACCCGACCCTGGGCGGCCCGGTCGCCACCGCGGAGACCCGGCCATGAGCACCGCCATCGTCGAGCGTCTCGCCTCGCTCACGCCCGAGATCATCGTCTTCTGCGGCGCCGTGCTCGTCAGCGTGACCGGCCTGAGCCGCTCTCGCACCATTCGACACGCCACGCCGGCTCTCTCCATTGCGGCCCTGCTGCTGGCGCTTGCCGCGCTCGTGCAGGGGTGGGGTGGACAGATGACGGCGGGCACGCTGCTGCCCTCGCTGGGCGGCTACGCCCGCGGCCTGCTGCTGCTCATGGGTCTGGGCTTCGTGACCCTGGCCACGGGGCTGGTGGACCGTCGATACGAGGAGGCCGTGGCCCGTGGCGTGGCGGCGTTCGATCCGCTCCGCGTGGTGCGGGGCGAGTTCTTCGCCTTCATGCTGCTGGCGCTCTGCGGCGCCATGCTGATTCCGGGCAGCCCCGACCTGATCTGGCTCTTCCTGGCCCTCGAGCTCACCAGCCTGCCCACCTACATCATGGTCGCCATGAGCCGTGGCACGCGGCGTGCCCAGGAGGCCGCGGTCAAGTACTTCTTCCTCGGCGCGCTCAGCACCGCGATCATGGTCTACGGCTTCGCCATGATCTACGGCAGCACGGGAAGCCTGCAGCTCTCCCAGATCCAGAACGCCTTCCTGGCCCAGTCCGCGCTGGGCGGCATCGATGGCGTGGGCTTGACCGGACTGATCCTGGTGGTGCTTGGCCTCTGCTTCAAGATTGCGGCCGCTCCCATGCAATTCTATGCGCCCGACGTCTACGAGGGCGCGGCGGCTCCGGTCACTGCGCTTCTCTCCTTCCTGCCCAAGATGGCGGGCTTCTGCGCCCTGATGCTGGTGGCCGATGCCGCCGGCTGGGGCAGCAACCTCCAGGCTGGCAACGGCCTGCCTCCCGCCATGCAGGCCACGCTCTGGATGGTCAGCGTGCTCACCATGACACTGGGCAATGTCGGGGCCATCCTGCAGCGGAACACGAAGCGGATGATGGCCTACAGCAGCATCGCCCACTCCGGCTACATGCTCATGGCCATCGTGGCCGGTCCGCAGGATGGCCTGCCTGCACTGCTCCTGTACCTGCTGGCGTACGGCGTGACCAACTTCGCGGTGTTCGGCGGACTGGCTGGCGTGGAGCGGCAGGGACAGGAGGTGGAGAAGCTCGAGGATCTCGCCGGTCTGGCCCGCAGGCATCCTGGCCCGGCCGCGTGGATGGCCGTGGGCAGCGCCTCCCTCATGGGCATGCCGCCCTTCCTGGGCTTCTGGGCCAAGCTGGTGCTGTTCATCGCGGTCATCCAGGCGGGCCACACGCCGCTCGTGCTCATCGCCGCGGTCAACAGCGTGGTCAGCGTCTGGTACTACCTCCGGATCGCGGGGGTGCCCATTCTGAGCCCCGCTGGAGCGGCCGCCGAGGGCATCGTGAAGGTGCCCAGCGCGTGGCCGCGCATCACCGCCATGGTGTTCGGCGTGGGCATCCTGCTGCTGCCGCTCTTCCTGAACCGGCTCATGGGTCAGGTCTCCGCAGCCTCGGGCAAGGCCCAGGCCATGCAGGCGGATGGATCAAGGTCTGCCGGACCGTCCGCCACCCGCATGCCCTGAGGGGCCCGGCTGCACCGCGTTTCGCTACAATCTTCACCCCCGCGGCTGTAGCTCAATTGGATAGAGCACAAGCCTACGAAGCTTGGGGTTGCAGGTTCGAGTCCCGCCAGCCGCGCTTCGATCGACGCCGCCGAGAGTCCCTCGGCGGCTCGCCTTTTTGGGAGACTGCGTTCCAGTGAGCGCCAACGCGGACATCGCCCGACTCTTCGCCGAGATGGCCGACGCCCTCGAACTGCTTGGCGAGAACGCCTTTCGCGTGAACGCGCTGCGCAAGGTGGCCCGCACCGCCGAGGATGCCGGCGACGACCTGGCCTCACTGGCCCGCACCGACGTGAGGGCACTCGAGGCGATCCCCGGCATCGGCACAAGCAGCGCCCGCAAGATCGTGGAGTTCGCCACCACGGGTGGCATGCACGAACACGCGGAACTGCTCGCGAAGCTGCCCGCGGGCCTGATGGCCGTGCTGCGCGTGCCCGGCCTGGGCCCCAAGACCGTGAAGCTGCTCTGGGAACAGGGCGGCGTGACCGATCTGGCCACGCTGAAGTCGAAGCTCGAGTCGGGCGCCCTCGAGGGACTGCCCCGCATGGGCGCCAAGACCCTGCAGAACATCCGGGAGAACCTCGCCTTCCTCGAGACTGCCGGCGCGCGCAATCGCCTCGGCGACGCGCTCCCCTTGGCGGAGGCGATGGTCGCCGCGCTGGCGGCCCTGCCAGGCGTGAGCGAGGCCGCCTTCGCGGGCAGCCTGCGGCGCGGCCGGGAAACCATCGGCGACATCGACCTGCTGGTGGCGACGAAGTCTCCCAGGCCGGTGATGGATGCCTTCACCTCGCGCCCCGACGTGGCGAAGGTGCTCGCGCACGGCGAGACGAAGTCGAGCGTGCGCCTGAACAGCGGCCTGCAGGTCGACCTGCGCGCGGTGGATCCAGCCGCCTGGGGCGCTTCGCTTCTGTACTTCACCGGCAGCAAGGAGCACAACGTGCTGCTGCGCGAGCGCGCCCAGCAGCGAGGCATGCGCCTGAACGAGTACGGCCTCTTTCCCGACGACGGCAACCCCGAGCCGCCGCAGGATCGCGGCGTGAAGCCTGCGGCAGCGAAGACCGAGCAGGCGATCTACAAGGCGCTCGAGGTGTCCTTCCTGCCACCCGAGCTCCGCGAGGCATGGCAGGGACTCGCCGCACCGCCCGCCGGGCTCATCCAGGTCTCCGACATCCGCCGCGAGCTGCACTGCCACACCACCGCCAGCGACGGCTTCTGCAGCATCGAGGAGATGATCGGCGAGGCGAAGCGCCGCGGCTTCGACTGCATCGCGATCACCGATCACAGCCGCAGCAGCGCGCAGGCGAACGGACTCAGCGTGGAGCGCCTGCTCGAGCACGCGCAGGCCGTGCGCGCCGCGGGCAAGCGCGTGGGCGGCATCCATGCGCTCGCCGGCAGCGAGGTGGACATCCTGGCCGACGGTCGGCTGGATTACCCCGACGACATCCTGCGGCAGCTCGACTGGGTGGTGGCCAGCCCGCACACGGCGCTGAAGCAGGAACCCGCCGCCGCCACCGCACGCCTGCTGGCCGCCATCACGAATCCCTTCGTGCACGTGATCGGGCACCCGAGCGGGCGGATTCTGGGTGGGCGCCCGGGGCTCGAGCCCGACTGGGCCATGCTGTTCAAGACTGCAGCGAAGGCGCAGGTGGCCATGGAGATCAACGCCAACCCGCACAGGCTGGACCTGCGCGACCAGCTGGTGCACGCGGCCCTGGCCGCTGGCTGCTCGATCAGCATCAACACCGACGCGCACGCGCTCGACAACCTCGACCTGCTTCGCTTTGGCGTGCTCACCGGCCGCCGCGGCGGACTCACCGCGGACCGCTGCGTGAACGCCTGGCCATGGAAGCGCTTCGACGAGTGGCGCACCTCACGCGGCAGGTAGCCCAAGCGCCGCCAGCAGGCAGCGGCGCGACGCCTCGGGCCCATCGGCGGGAAGGGTGTCGGGGGTGATGGCTGCCTGCTCGCCGCCATCGCGTCCCCGAAGGATGATCCGGGGCCGGCCGACCGCCGTGCCAACCTCGACATCGGCCACGGTGTCCGCTAGCACCATCCATGAGCGATGCTCCGGGGCCGATCGGGGCCTGGCACGGCTCTCCTGTTCCACACGCAGGCCCTGCCGATCCACGGTCCATGTGCAGCGAGTCAACTCGCGGCGCCAGGCGGCGCGGGAAAGCACCCGATGGAGTCCAAGCAGAGCGATGACCAGCAGCAGCAAGCCCGCCGCCAGGCTCAGCCAGAACACCACGCCATGACTGATGGCGTCGGCCATGACGATCGCAGCGATCAGGAAGCCCGGAGTGAGCACGCCCAACATGATCCCGAGGGTCAAGCTGGCGGGTCTCAGCGGCCGCGGCCAGAACCGCACTGGATCGGCATGGCCCCGCAGCGTCACGCCATCGCCGTGCACGCCAAGGGGCTCGCCTGTGCAGTGCCGGAAGAGCCGCTCCGCCAGCCGGTCACCATCAGCCTGGGCTGCGGCCTTGCGGTCGAGCTCCGGCGAGTCCTCGGCACGGCCCGCATCCATGAAGATCCGGGTCGAGCCGATGCCCTTCAGCTGGCCCCGCCGATCGAGCGTCCAGTGCTCCATCACGATCTCCACGGCGCTTCGGGCGGTGCCGTCATGCCCCTGCACGGCTCGATGCGGCACCTGGGCCCGGGCGGCCCGGAGAAGATCGGGCGTCACGGCACTGGTGGGGGCCCGATCGGCACCACCTCGAAATCCAATGCCGCGCTGGTGATCGATCAACTCGATCGAGCCCGGCCTGACCAGCCATTGAACTTCCCACGCGACCGGGAGCCTGGTGTCCTCGCTCTCACCCGGGCCCCATCGCCGCCAGGCCTTCCAGAGCACCACCACGGCGATCCCGAGAAGGCATAGACCGAGGAGGTCACGGAAGTTGCCGGACCACTGCCCGCTCATCAGACGCACCAGGCTCCGCACCCCCGAAGCACCGAAGTAGAACACCGGCGCTGCCGTGATCAGGGCCATCCACACCCGGCGACCCGTTCCCACGCGGCCCACCGCCTCGACCCTCCGGCCCCCCACCATCAGCATGGTGCCCGCGGAGATCACCGCAGCACACTCCGGACAGGTCACGTCCGCGGTGAAGGGCTCATGAAGATCTGAAGGAACGCCCGTCACCGGCCCCAGCGCGTGGTTGCAGCGGGGACAATGATGCATGGTGGTGATCCCGCCGGAACTCCCGCAGGCTCAGTGATGCAGGTCCTTCACGATCCCCTTGTTCAGGCGATCGGCGGGCATGAGCAGCAGGCTGCAGGCCTCGAAGAACCTCCGGGCAAGCCGCTCGCTCGCCGCACCGTGCTGGGCGGTCAGGGCCAGCTGCTGCTCCAGACTCTCGCCCGCGGCCTTCACGCTGGCAGCGCCCTGCTCCAGTTCCCGCTTCACCGTGGCACCGCTCCATTCGGGGTGGTACTGCACACCGTACGTGCGCACGCCCACGCAGTAGGCCTGCACCTTGCAGCCGGCGCTGCTGGCCAGAACGGTCGCGCCCTCCGGCAGCTTCGACACATGGTCGCTGTGCCAGCAGAACTGCGGCCCCTTCCAGGGCTGCCCCGCGAAGAGCGCGTCCTCGCGGCCCTGTGGGCTCAGCGAGATGTCCTTCCAACCCACCTCGGGAGCGGACATGCGGCCGGTCTCGCCACCCAGGGCGGCGGCCAGCAGCTGCGCACCCAGGCACAACCCCAGCACTGGAATGCCGGCGCCGTGCGCGTCGCGAAGCAGGCCCATTTCGGCCTGCATCCACGGAGCGTTCATCTCGTGCACGGTCTGGGGGCCGCCCAGGCTCACCACGCCGTGCACGTCATCAAGATCGGCGGGCACCGCCTGCCCCGCGTGCAACTTCACTACGTGCAGTCTCTGTCCGAGGCTTCGGAAGGTGTCGATCAGGATGTCCGCCGGGCAGTCCGCCGAGTGCTCGAAGATGACGATGGCCATGGGACAGGAAGATTAGCAGCGAAAAAGGGCCGGAAGTGGCCAAGGCCCGACCCGAAGGCCCCACACTGGCGGCATGGTCGATCCCGATCCGGGCCAGCGGCAGCGAAGCGGGCGCCACGCCGAGGACGCGGCGGAGGCCCTGCTTCTTTCGCGCGGTCACCGGCTGGTGGCCCGGAACCTTCGCCTGGGGCACCTGGAGGTCGACATGGTCTCCGTGGATCCAGCGGATGGTTCCCTGGTGCTCACCGAGGTCAAGGCACGCCGAGGCGGGCGCCACGCGCCGGAACTGCGCGTGGACCGCACCAAGCGAAGGCGCCTGATCCGCGCCGCCACCCTGCTGCTGGCCCGCCCAGCGTTCCGCAACCGTGCCGCCCGTTTCGACGTGGTCGCGGTTCAGCTCGACGACGGCGGTCGGCCCACCGACACCCGCCATCTGCCCCGCGCGTTCACCGCCGACGATGGCTGACCCGGCTCAGGGCATGGGCTGCCGCCAGTAGCGCTCCAGCGCGAACTGGATGAGCCGCTTCTTCATCTCGGTCAGGTCCTCGGCGATCCAGCGCGAACGCAGACTCTGCAGGTAGCGGTACTGCTCCATGCCGAACCGCTCGCCCTCGAGCTGCCGCCGAAGGTTCAGCTGCAGGCGGCTGTCGAAGATGCTCGTGGGCTTGGCCTGCTCGGAGGGCAGCAGCGTCATCCACGACACCTGCGACTTCTGCTCCACCGGCCCATCCACCACACCCTCCTTCAGGCCCTTCAGGCGGACCTTCAGGTCGTCGACCAGATCGGGGATCCCGTCGATGCCCTTGGGGCCACTGCAGCTCCGCTGCCACCTCGGCGAAGGACTTCCCCTGCGCGAAGAGACCCTTCACGCGGTCCACCTTGGCCTGGTCGGTCTTCAGCAGCGCGATGCGACCCACGCGGATGGTGGGCAGCGGGTTGTACTTCTCCCAGTTCTTCATGTAGAGCCGCTCGATGTCCCGCCAGCTCACGATGGCGCGGGGCTTGATCCGGCGCCGCATCAGGTCGCTCGCCAGGATCTCGTTCTTCTGGCGCTGCATGAACTCCTCGATGGTGGTGCCCGGAAACTCCTCCTCGATGCTTCGCTGCGCCTCGCTGCGGGTGCCGCCACGGTTGGCGATCTCCGCCTCCTGCAGCTCGCGCATCCAGGCCAGCAGGCCCTCCTTCGCCTCGATGGGGATCGCCCCCTCCGCCTCGCTGATGACCAGCTGGTTGTTCACGAACTGCTCGAAGGCCTCGTCGAGCAGCTGCAGCAATTGCCGGTAGGCGGCCACGCGGTCCGGCTGCGCCACCAATTGGCGGATGCGGTCCTCACGGGAGGCCAGGAAGTCGTTGGCGTAGAGCGGCTTGCCGTTGATCTGACCCAGGAGCGCGTCCACCGGCCACTTCTGGCCGGGCGCCAGCGCCTCGCCCGCGGCGCCCCCGGGGCCCTGGGCGGCCGTTGAGGCAAGCCCCTTGCCCGAAGCCACGGGCGTGGAGCCGTCGCCAGGATCGCTCACCGAATCCGCGTCGGGGTCCTGCTGCGGCTGGTATTCGCTCGCGGGAACCTCGACCACGCTGGGCCGGACGTCGTCGGGGGTCATGCCCTTCACGAAGGCCTGCACGGGAACATCCCGGCTGTCCTTCGGGGTCTCATCCATGGCAAGGCATCCTG
>JBILWQ010000067.1:0-8130 GCA_044369805.1 Phycisphaerales bacterium | reverse complement strand
CGCCTGGAACATGAGGGCGTGCCCGAACGGCACGCCCGGCGCGCCGCGGAGGCGGCGCAGGATGAAGGGGCCCTTCACCGACAGGTGCTCGCATGGAAGCGGCAGGGTCGGGCAGGCGAATGGATGGTTCGACGTCTGGGGCGACAGGGCTTCGATGCCGATACCATCGCGGCCGCCCTGCACCGGGCACGCGTGCCATGCGACCTCGAGCCCTGATCCTCGCCCTCGCCGCCGTGTCGACCATGGCCGGCTGCCTGAATCCCTCGGACACGCTCACGGGCGCCGGCGAGGATCCGACCCCGGACCTCGGACCCGCGACAGCGACCGCCCCCCGCTCATCGACCGGGCCGAGCGTGACAGGACTCGATCGGCGCAACTGGGACACCGTGGTGGTGACCGCGCCACGCGGCCAGGTGGAGCATCAACCGACCTATGCCGAGCCGCTGGTGCTCAACGGGGGTCCGGCCCGCAATGGCGGCACGTTCCCCACCGTGGCCGACGCGACGGCGCTGGGTGCCTCGCCCTCCGCCGCCGCGACCGAGGGTGCCGCGGAATTCACCTGGCCCGCTGCACTGCTGCTGGTGTCGCCGGCGCGGATGGTCATGGGCCTGCCGCCATGGCTCACGGTGCAGGGACCGGGCGAGGGTTCAGGCATGCTTCCGCCATCGCAGGCACGCGAACTCCCGGGCATGTGGGTGTGGGTCGCTGCGCCACGGGACGCCACGCCATGAGCCAGCTCGATGCCCGCGGCCTTCCCGAGGGCTACCCCTTCAACGAGGCGTGGGAGATCACGCCTCGGGAGTTCCAGCGGCTTCGCGCTGCCGGCGAGCGCGTGCTGCTGGTGGATGTCCGCACCGCGGCCGAGCGATCCACGGCCTGCATCGCCGGGAGCGTCCACCTGCCGCTGAACGAGATCGAGCCTCGTGCGGACGAGTTGCGGGAGCACGAGGAGGATCTCATCGTCATGCAGTGCCACCATGGCGTGCGGAGCCTGCGCGCGGCGGCAAGCCTGCGGCGACTGGGTTTCGAGCGCGTGGTCAGCCTGGCGGGCGGCATCCATCTCTGGTCCATGGACGTGGACCCCTCGGTGCCCATCTACTGAACCATGCTGAAGTGGCGACTGCCGGTCGGTGCTGCGCTGATCGCGCTCCTCGGGGGCCTGCTGTGGCTCGATGGCCGCCTGCAGGGGGAACCCGCGGCATGGGCGCCTGACGGCTGCCTGCCGGGCGGTGCGGTGCTGGCCGGCTTCTCGCTGCTCACGCTGGTGCCCCTGCTGGCGGTCGAACTCACGCGCCTGCTGCGGGCGGGCGGCGTGCGCGCGTGGCCCATCGGCGCCAGCGGCGCGCTGGCGGCCAGCGCCTTCATGGCGGTGGTGGCGCACGCGTGGGACATGGGACGCGTGGCCCTGGCGGCGGCCATGCTGCCGCTGGCGTGGCTGCTGCTTCCACTGCTCCAGCTCGTGCGGGGACACGCCGATCGTGCGGTGGCGAGCCTGGGTCGCTGGATGCTGGTCGCCGTGTGGATCGGCGCCATGCCCGCCTGCTGGATCGCGCTGCGCGCGGGCGTGCCGTGGGTGGGCCTGGTGGCGGCGGTGCTGGCGGTGAAGAGCAACGACATGGGCGCGTACTTCGCCGGTCGCTTTCTGGGCCGCCACCGAATGGCACCGTGGATCTCGCCCAAGAAGACATGGGAAGGGTTCATGGGCGGCCTGGTCGCCAGTGTCGGCGTGGGCGCCTGGGCCGGCGCGATGTGCAACGCCGGCCTTGCCGCAGGCATGGCCTTCGGCATCGTGGCCTCGGTGCTGGGTCCGCTGGGGGACCTGTCGGAGAGCATCCTGAAGCGGCAGGCCGAGGCGAAGGACTCCGGCCGACTGCTGCCGGGCATGGGTGGCATGTTCGACGTGATGGACAGCCTGCTCTGGACAGCTCCGGCGGCGTGGTGGCTTCTCGGAGCCCGATCCGCCTAGAACACGCCGACGCTGGCCGGGCGGGGTGTGCGGCTTCCGGGTAACCTGACGCGTTCGAATGGAGGTTTCCGCATGAGTCTTCTGCAGCAGCTGCTCGCCCTTCACCGGGTCGACGTGCAGGTCCGCTCGCTCCGCTCGCGGCTCACGCAGGCCGAGCGTTACCTGGGCACGCAGCAGCGGCAACTCGACGAACTGGAGGCGCAGCGAGCCGACGTGGAGGGCCAGCACCGCCAGCTCAAGGCTCACGTGGCCAACATGGAGGTAGAGGCCAAGGGGTTCCAGGAGCGCATCGAGCGGCTCCGGAAGGATCTGAATCAGAGCGGCAACACGAAGCAGTACAACGCCATCCTCCAGGAGATGAAGCAGATCGAGGGGCAGAAGGATGCGCTCGAGGAGCAGACCATCGCGCAGATCGATCGCGCCGACCAGATGGCCAGGCGACTGGCGGACATGGAGCCCCTGATCGCCGAGCGGACGCGTCGCCGTGACGAGGCCAGCGCCGAGCTGGCCCAGCGAAGGGCCGACTCGGCGGACCGACTGGGCGAGCTCGACCGTGAACGGGCGGCCGCCGCGGCGGGCGTGCCAGCGAGCACCATGAGCGTCTTCGACGAGGCCGCGGAGATCCACGAGGGCGAGGCCATGAGCGAGGTGGAGGTGCTCAGCGCCCGCCACCGCGAATACGCCTGCAGCGCCTGCAACACCGAGATCCCCTTCGCGGTCTACGCGAAGCTGCTGGGCGAGAGCGGCAACGTGGTGCAATGCGTCAGCTGCCACCGCATCCTGTTCCTGCCGGCCGAGACCGAGGCCACCGCCGCCAAGAAGCGCTGAGGCGACGGTTCAGGTCCGGACCGCACCGACCAGTTCCGACACCTCGCGCACGCCCTGGCGGCGGCACCAGGCGGCCAGCCCGCGGGCGATGGCACGGGGCGCCGTCGGATCGACCATGAGCGCCGTACCCAGCCCCACCGCCGTGGCGCCGGCCAGCACCAGTTCGGCCGCATCACGCCAGTCCATCACGCCACCCAGACCGATGATCGGCACGCCCGCGGGGCCGGCCACCTCGCGATGCACGAGATGGACCAGCCGGACCACGATGGGGTGTATGCCCGGACCGGAGAGTCCGCCACTGCCCCGACTGAGCGAAGGCCGCCGCGTCTCGGGCTCGATCTGCATGGCCGGGTAGGTGTTGCAGAGGGTCAGCGCGTTGGCGCCCGCGGACACCGCGGCGGCGGCAAGGCGGAGCGTGTCCCCGTCGGGCGGCAACTTGACCACCAGCGTGCGCGTCCGCACCGCAGCGCGGACCTGACGGACCAGCGCCTCGAGCATGGCGGGGTCCGACCCGAACTGCCGACCATCGGCCGTGTTCGGGCAACTCACGTTGAGCTCGATCGCCTGCAGCCCCGCGGCCTCGAGGGCGGTGGCCACGCCCACAAAGTCCTCGATCGCGTGCCCTGCCACCGAACCGATCACGGCGGCATCGAGCGCACCAACTCGGGGCGCATGCGCCTGCACGAAGGCCTGCACGCCCGGGTTGGCCAGCCCGATGGCGTTGAGCATGCCGGCCCGCGTCTCCACCACCCGCCACGGCGCGTTGCCCTCGCGAGACTCGGGCGTGAGACTCTTGGTGGTGATCGCGCCCAACCATCGAATGTCGCTCACCTCGGCCAGTTCATCCAGCACGCCACACGTGCCCGCCGCGGCCACCAGAGGCGTCCGAAGAGCCAATCCGGCCAGCCGGGTGTGCAGCAGCGGATCGGGACCCGCCACCGCTCAGCCGCCCTTGGCAGACGCGGTGCCGGATCGCAGGCGAGCCAGCATCTCGGGGTCGAGCCCCAGGTACTCGTGCATGTGCTGGTCGTAGACCTCCTGGTCCTTGTCCCTGGAGAAATCCAGCCGCAGTTCGTTGATCACCTTGGTGCCCTGGCCGATCCACGACTTCCAGGTTTCCGCACTGATGTTCTCATGGATCCACGCACCCACGGGACCTCGAAAGGGCGGAGCCTCCATGCGGCTGCCCGCTCGCCCCGTCCGGCTGCACACGAAACCCCCCGGGACCTGCGCGGCATCGCCTCCGGTTCTCGGTGCGGCCACCGTGGGCGGCTCGCGGCCGACACCACGGAGCAGTTCCGCGATGGCCTGCTGCGGCATGCGGTCACCCTTCCCCGCGGCGATCTCGTATCCGCGGTTGAGGGTCTGGACCGCCTTGTCGGCCCACCCGGCACCCAGTTGGGCCTGCCCGCAGAGTTGCCAGGCCTTGCTCATCTCGGGGGCCAGTTCCAGGCATCGCTCCAGGCTGGCCGCCGCCTCGGCATGCCGCCCTGCCTGCAGGTAGGCGTTGCCCAGGCTGAAGTGGGCCATCTCGTTGGTGGGGTCGGCCTGGGCCATGCGCTCGAAGTTGGCGATGCGGTCCGCGTTCATGCAGGCGATCATAGAACGGCGATCACCCGGCGGCACGCCGGTGGTAGAGCCACCACTCCAGCAGCAGCAGGGCCACGGCCACGGCGACCAGGAACGGCCACGCCTCCAGGGTCACCGAGCCGCCACCCGCCTCGATCCGCTGGCCGCCCAGGGTGAGTCGTTCGGGCGCCGCGACCCTGCACTCCGCATCATCCAGCAGGTTCACCGCCACCCACCGCTCTCCGGGCTGACGCTTCTCATCCTTCCAGGTGATGCGGTAGGCGCCCGCCCGCCTCGCCGGGCCCCAGGCGGCCTCCCCGTCACGGAACACCATGGGCTCCGCCTCGCCCACCGGCGGCCAGAGCATGGGTTCGCCGGCGCGATCGGGCAACCGGACGCGGATCATCTCGCCGGGCTCGATGGCGGACTCGCCCGCAACATCGCCGAGTCCGGCCAGCAGCTCGAGCGCCTGTGCCGTGAAGTTCACGAAGCTGCGCTGGAAGGGCCAGTTGGAATCGCCGGGCTCGAATGGGCAGACGATGGCGAAACCTGAACCGGCCCGGCCCGCGAGAACCAGCGGCGAGCGCCCACCCTCGACCAGCGTGGTCCAGCCGCTCTCGGCCGCCAGTCGATGGGCACGCTGCACCACCAGTTCGTTGAGATTGCATTGCCGGAGCACCGGGTGCTCGCCACGCCAGGCCTGCGCGAAGTCCCGACCTGGCTCACCAAAGGGATGGAGTCCGGGCAACTTGGGTGGACGCCCAAAGAGGAGCCATCGCCCGCGATCCACCGCGGCGGGCGGATTCCCGACCCAGACCACGGCGTCAAAGCCCTCGGCCCAGGCGGGATCCTTCTTCATCACCTCCACGCCGCCAGCCACGTCCAGCGTGACCAGGCTTGCCGGCGCCAGCGCCTCCAGCAACGATCGGAGCGAGTCGTCCCGCCCCACCATGGCCAGCCGAAGGGCCCGCGTCTCGCGGACGACCGCGTGAGCCACGTCATCCGCCGCGAACGCGTCGCTCGGGCTCACGCTCCACCGAAGCAGTCGTTCCGGGCCGACGTCGAGGCCCTGGAAGACCACCCGCCTCTCCCCCGCGTCCAGGGCCGAACGGGCGGCGGGAATCTGCACAGGCTGCGGGGTCACGGCCACCACCCGCGAGCCAGCGCGGAGTTCAAGGCGAAGCACCGTGGGTGTGCCACCGAAATTGCGGAGGGCCGCGAACGTGTCCAGACCGTCCGCCTCCTCGCCCACCCGCTCGCATCCGGCCGCCGCCACGCCGGCGTTTGCGGTGTCGGCCTGGCCGACGCGGTTCCAGACCACCGACTCGCGTCCCCGCAGCGAGGCCTCCGCCGCATCGCCGATCGCGCCGTCGCTGAAGAGCTCGATCGCCGCCGGCGCATCGGACGCCGCGGCCGCCTCTTCGTCGCGACGGCCGGACTGGTGGGCCCGGGCCAGCTCCATGGCGGGTGCGAGGCATGTTCGCTCGTCGGTCTGCCCCACCGCGGCGATCCCGAGCTCGATGCGGGCCAGGCTGGTGGTGAAGGGCACCACCACCTGAGGGGACTGGGCGAAGGCGATCACCATGATCTCCGGAGCCGAGATGGCCAGCAGCCCGCCCCCCTGAAGCGACCGGGCCCGCTCGATCGCCAGTGCTCTGGCTCGCTCCAGCCGTGTCTGCCCGGAGGCCTCGTCACGGGTCCCCATGCTGGCTGAGCAGTCGATCATCAGGATGGTGCGTCCCGCGGCCCTGCCCAGCCCGCGCAGCACGGGCTGCGTCACCGCCAGGGCCAGAAGCGCAAGCAGCAGCAGTTGCAGCAGCAGCAGCAGGCTGGGTCGAAGCCGCTGGAACGGCACGTTCGCGCGCAGGTCCTCGGTGCGCCGCTCCCAGCCCAGCGTGCTGCTCACCATGCGTCGCTCGCGATGCAGGCGAAGCACGTAAAGCGCCAGCATCGGCACCGCGACCGACGCGAAGAGCACCAGGCCAACGAGGGGCGAGAGCAGGCTCATCGCAGCAGGCCTCCACGCCGCAGTGACTCGAGCATGAGCCGCGCAAGATCCTCGCGCGTGTCGATGGAGAGGTGACGAGCCCCCAGACGCGTGCAGAGCTCGCGAAGCCTGGCGTTGTGCGCCTGCAGCCGCTCGCGCTGCCGGCGAAGCAGCGCTTCGGACACCGTGACTTCCACTTCCTCGCCCGCCTCCACGTCCACCAGCCGCAGGTCACCCGTGATCCCGTGTGCGCCGGGCTCGATCTCCTCGGGTGCAAGCACCTGCAGCGCAAAGACATCCCACCCGCGGCCCGCGAGCGACTGGAGTCCCTGCTCGAGGCCCTCGCGAACCAGGAAATCGCCGATGATCACCACCACGCCGCGTCCCTGCCGACCCGTGGCGATCGCGCGGCATGCCGCGGCGAAGTCCAGCGTGCCCGAGGGCGCCTGCGACAGCAGCCACCCCGCGGCCTCCCCCGCCTTGCGGCGACCGCGCAGGCCGTCGAGACGCTCGGCGCCGCTGCCTCGCATGAACGCCAGCGTGACGCGGTGCTGGTTGACCAGACCCACGTAGGCCAGGCTCATGGCGATGCGCCGGGCGATCTCGAACTTGCCGGGATTGCCGAAGCCCATGCTGGCGCTCGCGTCCACGGCCACGACCAGGCTGAGGTCCTCCTCCTCGAGGAAGAGTCTCAGGAACAGCCGCTCGATGCGACCGTAGATGTTCCAGTCGATGAAGCGGAGATCATCGCCCGGCGCGTAGGGACGGAAGTCGGCGAACTCCATGCCCTGACCCCGCCGCCTCGAACGACGCTCGCCCTGACGGGTGCCGCGGAGCATCTTGCGGCTGATGACGTCGAGCCGGTCCAGGGCCGCCACCAGGGGCGGATCCAGCAGTCGATCCACGCGACCACCCGTCATGCCGCCTCCAGGGGAAGGCTCTCGAGCAGGTGCTCGATCACGCGATCGGCGTCGGCCCGGTCCGCCTCGGCCTCGTAGGAGAGATGCAGACGGTGCCGCAGCGCCGGGGCCGCCACCGCACGGAGGTCGTCCACGGCCACCGCGTAGCGCCCCGACAGCAGCGCCCGGACCTTCGCCAGCAGCAGCATGGCCTGGGCGGCGCGCGGTCCCGCGCCGACCCGGATCCAGCGGCCCGTGCTGGGCGCCGCGAAGGCGCCGCCCGGCTGCGAGGAGAGGACGAGTCGGATGGCCCAGTCGGCCACGTGCGGAGCCACCGCCACCTGGCGGACCAGACGCTGCAGCTCCACCAGTCCCGGTCCATCGATCACCCTTGGCACCGTGGGCAGGGCCTCCACCGTGGTCCTTCGAAGGATCTCGCCCAGGGCCTCGCGATCCGGCACCGGCACCAGCACCTTGGCGAGGAATCGATCCAGCTGCGCCTCCGGCAGCGGGTAGGTGCCCTCCTGCTCGATCGGGTTCTGCGTGGCCAGCACCAGGAACGGGCGATCGAGCGGCGTGGTCACGCCGTCCACGCTCACGCTGCGTTCCTGCATGGCCTCCAGCAGCGCACTCTGGCTCCGGGGCGCCGCGCGGTTGATCTCGTCGATCAGCAGCACCTGGCAGAACACCGGCCCCGGGCGGAAGGTGCGTGCACGGCGACCGGTGGCCGGATCGGTGATCAGCATGGGCGTGCCGATCACGTCGGCGGGCATGAGATCGGGCGTGCACTGCACGCGACCGGACTTCACGCCGCACGCCTCGGCGATGGTCCGGACCAGCAGCGTCTTGCCAAGGCCGGGCACCCCCTCGAGCAGCACGTG
>JBILWQ010000173.1:0-4873 GCA_044369805.1 Phycisphaerales bacterium | reverse complement strand
TGCCCTGTTCGTCGCGCTGCATCATGAAGAACCAGATGGGGTCACGGCGCTCGGTGGGCTTCTTGCGGATGCCCTCCTCGCGGATCTCGTTCACGATGTTGTCGATCCACTTCAGCTCCACGGCCTTGTCGGCGAACTCGTCCCAATCACCGCTCTTCTTGGCGGAGTACATCTTCGCCTTGAATTCGTCGAGCGTGATTCCCATCTTGGTCGCGATGGGCACCGCCAGCCGCCGCTCCCACTCCTGCATGGTCTTCACCTCCTGCTCGATGTCGGTCATGTTGCCGCTGGCCCCGCCGGACATCTGGTGGTGCAGGATGATGGCGTTCGGGTAGGCGTAGCTGTGCGGCGCCAGCGTGGCGATCGTGGCCGCCATGCTGGCCGCGAAGCTCTTCACCACCACGTGCACCGGGGCATCGCTGGTCTCGATGGCCTTCAGGATTCGGTAGCCCTGCATCACGCTGCCACCCGGCGAGTTGTTGATGACGATGAAGATGGGCTTGGTGCGATCGAGGTTGTTGAAGTAGTCGATGCGGTCGCACACGTAGTCCGCGGTGCCGGTGACGATCGGTCCGTCGAGTTCGATCTTGCGGTCGCTGACCATGAGCACGCCGTCCTTGAACGGCTGGTCCGTGTAGGCGATGGGCGACGTCACCAGATCTCGCCACTTGTCCTTGCCATCGTGGCCCTGCAGCATGGCCGACGTGGTGCGGGCCTCCATCTCGGCGCGCATCTGCTCATCGGCCAGCCTGGACTGCTCGGCCTTGCGCTTCTCGGCGGCCAGCGCGTTCTCCAGCGCGATCGCCTCCTGCTCGCGCTTCAGCCCGGCCACCTTGGCCTTGTGCTGCGCCTCAAGCAGATCCTGCTGCACCCGCATGCGGTCGATCTCGGCCTTGGTGGCGGAGAGTTCCGCCTCGAGCTTGGCCGATGAGAGCGACTGCGCCTGCTTCAGCCGCTCGTGCTCGGCACTGAGCGGCGCCAGCTCGCCCTTGAGCGTGGCCTCGCGCAGCTGCGCGGCACGCTGCATGGCCTCGAGCTTGTCCTTGTCCGGCTCCGAGGCGGCACTCTGCTTCGCGTTGGCCACGGCCAGTTCCGCATCCAGCCTCGCCTTCTGCGCCTTCAGGTCGGCCAGCTGCGACTCGAGCTGCTGCTGCCGAAGGTCAGCCTCCAGACGCAGCCTCTTGAGTTCCTTCTCGCGGCCGGCATCGGGATCGTCCGCCTTCTCCCTGTCGGCGGGCTTCTCGGCGGGTTTCTCGGTGGCCGTGGCCTGCGCCCAGGCGGGCGAGGCAAGAATCAGCGACAGGAAGGCGAGCGGCAGCGACGCGTGGCGGTGGAATGAAGGCATGAAGGGGTCCTCGGGTGGCCTGAATCACGAACGAACTTCGGAGAATGTACGCCCCGCCGGGCGTCCCGGCGAGTGGTCACGGCCGACGGTCGAGCACCATGCCCAGTTCGTGGAATCCCGAGGGGTGCGGCACCCGGGCGTAGGGCGGCGGCGGCCACAGCCAGCGGGCCTCATCGAAGAGCATGCGCATGGCGTTGATGTCGCAGTGATAGGCGGGACCCTCGATCAGCCCCTGCTCAACGGCGGCAGGCCGCGGCCGTTGGGCGAACAGGGCAAGAAGCCGACCCCTGGGCCGGATCCAGGCCGCCA
The DNA here is from genome assembly GCA_044369805.1 of Phycisphaerales bacterium. Classification (GTDB taxonomy): domain Bacteria; phylum Planctomycetota; class Phycisphaerae; order Phycisphaerales; family SM1A02; genus SYAC01. The sequence goes on along the minus strand of JBILWQ010000173.1, from coordinate 3,219 downwards.
GCGATGCCTCATAGGCCCGCCAGCGGGAAGGATGCAGGGCGCACAGGCAGGTCTGCTCGTAGACCGCGTCGACGGGCTGGGGAAGTCTGACATCGAGCACATCGGCCTGAATGATCTGGGCACCAACACCGCTGGCGGCCAGTTGCCCCCTGACCCGATCACAGGCAGCCTGGGTGTAGTCGATGGCCACCACCTGGAATCCCCGGCGGGCCAGTTCAACCACCTCCCAACCCGATCCAAAGCCCGGCACGGCGATGCGGCACGGCTGAAGCACCCCCGCCTGCAGCCACGCCAGAAGCTGGGGACTTGCCGAGCCGCGGTCCCACGGCGTGTCACTGGACTCGAACCTGGCCTGCCAGAACGCCGCGTCGGGTCCGGTCATCGGGGCCTCATGCCGCTCGCCGTTCCCTTGCCGGCAGAAGCACGCGAACCCTCCGAGGGTCGCGCTCCAGAACGACGGAGGTCCTGTTGCCGCCGGGCATTGGACACCCATCCAGTTGCCAGAGGCATGGGCGATCGGTCTCCACGCGGACCCGGCCCTGCGGGAGCGGCGTGCAGGCCGAGCCCGTGAGACCCAGCCATGCCCGGAGCGCCCAGGGAACCAGTCCAGCCGCGGAAGCGCATCCCATAGCCAGACCATGCAGCAGGCCATCGTCGGCCACCGCCCGCGAGACCGGGTCCATTCTGGCTGCGTAGGCCGGAAGGTTCGCGGCCAGGAAGCCGCCGCGATGACTTCGCACCTGTCCGTCGTCGGCATGCACGTGGCACAGCGGTGCACGCCACGCCACCGAATGCCGAAGGGTGGGCCAGAACCACTGCCCGCGTCCCTGGGGGCCAGTTCGCCGCGAGGCCACCTCGCTCACGATGTCCGCATCGAGTCCGACCGAAGCCATGACCAGGAACACGTGGCCATCTGCCGACCAGAGGTCGATCTCCGCCACGCGGCCCCGCTCGATCGCCTGCTCCAGGGTCCTGGCCCCTCGCATGCCAAAGTGCCTGGCAAAGAGATTCTCCGTGCCTGCGGGAGCGTGCCAGAGCATGGCTCCGCTGGCGCAGGCCGCTCGCACCGAGGTGCGGAGCGATCCGTCCCCGCCGCAGACCACGACCAGTTCCGCATCGCCGATCACCTCCTGCGTGCGAGGGTCGTGCTCATCCGCCGAGGTCTCCGCCTGCCAGCACGCGTGCCCATGCTCGTGAAGGCTCAACTGAAGACGACGGGCCAGACGCGCCGCCCTTCCCCTGCCGCTGCGATGGTTGCTCAGGATCGCCACTCGCATGCCGGCGCCTCAACCACCCTTCCCGAGCACCTGGGCGAACTCGCCGGCGGCCTGCTGCAGCGCGCGCTCGGCGCGGCCCCATGCCGCATCGGCATCCAGCGTGAGCTTGTGGCTCCAGATGGTGCGGTCGAGCGCCGCCACCGGCTTGCCATCCTGGATCGCGTAGATCTGCACCGAGGTGAATCCGCCCTCGCCTCGCGAGCCCTGATGCACCCCCAGATCCACCAGCGGATCATCGGGCCTGGCACCGGTGATGGCGGCCTTCACCACCAGCACGCCCGGGCCGGGGGCATGGGCCTTGGGCAGCCGGATGAAATCAACCAGGTTCGCCCGCAACTCCCGCGGAAGCGCATCGGCCCGCTTGCGGTCATCCACGCGCACGCGCATCTCCACCGGCTCCACCAGAACCGCCTTCCATGAAGCCTTGCTCGCCGCGGGACTGAGCCATGTCTGCAGGTCCGGATCCTGCGCATCCGCGCCGAGCGCCACGCCCATCGGAAGGAAGCGAGGTGCCGACGATGGGCTTGAGCACCCCACGACGAGAAGGAGCAGCAGGACAAGATTCGCGGTGGCCGTTCTGGACATCTGGAGATTGTGCCACATGTCCGCGGTCCCGTGTGTCAGGCCTGGGGGGCTGGCCCGAAGCGAGCGGGCGGTGGGGCCATGGTGATTTCGTCGTCGATCTCGATGCGCCACGCGTGCAGGGCGGGCCCCTGTCCTTCCAGCGGACTGGAACCGCCGTAGAGCGTGTCACCCGCGAGCGGGTGTCCAAGATGGGCCAGGCCCGCGCGGATCTGGTGCCGCCTTCCCGGACCGATGAGTTCAACCTGCACCAGATCATGGCCCGCATCCGCCTTGCGAAGCACCTTCCACATGCAGCGGCCAGCGCTCCAGGCGTCGCCGGACTCGCGCACCGAGACCTTGGCGGACCTCTTGTACCGGCTCTCGAAGTTCAGGCGGAATCGGCCCTCGGCTGCCAGTCCGCGCCTGGCCAGCGCCAGGTAGGTCTTTCGAACCCCGCCCGAGGAAAGAGAGAACGCCTCGCGAAGCCGCTCGTGGGCCTCGGCTGTGAGCGCCACCACCAGGCATCCGCTGGTCCAGCGATCCAGGCGATGACAGAGTCCGGCCTCCTCCAGCGATGCGCACGCGGGCTCGGCCTGCCGCAGCCACGCCTCCACCGATGCCGAGTCGCCACCCTCCTGCGCCATGCTGTGCCAACCCGAGGGCTTGTCGAGCACCATACAGTCGGCGAAGCGCCGGATCACCTGGGGCGATTGGGTGTGGGCATCGGACACGGCTGGAGTATCGGCCACCCGGACCGCGCCGGGTGAAACGCCACCCGCACCGCCGTACACTTCCGGCCAAGGTCCACGCCCATGCCCCACTACATGAAGCTCGGTTCGCTGCCGCCCAAGCGCCACATCCAGTTCCGCCGCCCGGATGGGGCCCTGTACTCGGAGGAGGTCTTCGGCACCGAGGGCTTCGTGGGCCCCACCAGCACCATGTATCACGTGCACCCACCCACCCAGGTGATCGGGTGGCGGACCCTCTACGGCACGAAGGTCGAGTACGTGGAGGAGACCGTGATGCGCATGCGTCATGCCAGGACCGCCGGCATGAAGCCCAAGGGCGATCCCGTGACCGGCCGAGTGGTGCTCTTTGGCAATTCGGATGTGGAGATGTTCGCGTGCGTGCCCGCGGAGCCCATGAACTACCACTTCAAGAACGCCCAGGGCGACGAGTGCCTGTTCATCCACTTCGGCACCGGCACTCTGGAGACCAGTTTCGGCACGCTGAAGTTCCGCCAGCGCGACTACATCGTCATTCCCAAGGGCACCATCTATCGCATGACCTTCGATGCCCCGAAGCCGGGTGAGCCCGAGCCTCGCTTCATCGGCTTCGAGACGGCCAATGGCAGCCACATCGCACCACCACCGCGGTA
>JBILWQ010000269.1:0-3305 GCA_044369805.1 Phycisphaerales bacterium | reverse complement strand
CCAGCCAGTTCCTGGAGCACGCCCCCTATTGCGAGCGCGACCTTCGCGTGCCCGAGCTGCCCCTCACCTTCGACCAGAAGGGCGACTTCGAGGTCCGCATCAAGGCCCGCGACTGTGTGCACGCCTACACCTACAAGCATCATCCATGCGACGTGGTCGGCTGGGACGGCTGCTACTACCCCTACTGCTTCAACATCGACGACTTCAGTCCCATCGTCGGCAAGCACCACATGCCCCCGCCCACGCACCAGACCTTCGAGGGGCACAACTTCGTGATCTGCAGCTTCTGCCCGCGGCTTCTGGATTTCCACCCGCAGGCGATCGTGGTGCCCTACAACCACAGCAACCTGGACAGCGACGAGGTGCTCTACTACGTGCAGGGCAACTACAAGGCGCGCAAGGGCATCGAGGTGGGCAGCATCACGCTGCACCCGCAGGGCATTCCGCACGGCCCGCATCCGGGCACGGTCGAGAAGTCGATCGGCGCCACCCGCACCGACGAACTGGCCGTCATGTGCGACACCTTCCGGCCGCTCTTTCCCACGCGCGCCGCGCTGGAGGTGGACGACCTTGCCTATCCGAAGAGCTGGGAGGAGGAACACTTCCCCGCGGCCCGTGACGCCGCCGCCAACCCGGTGGCCAACACGTGGTGAGCATGATGACCGCAGGCATCAAGTGGGCCATCGTCGCGGTGCTCACCGCCGGGGCGGCCGTCTTCGTGGTGCAGCAGTCCTCGGCACCGCCGGCGACGGGCACCCCGCAGGTGCGGCTTTCACCCGCGGGCCTGCCGGTGGAGACGGTGCTGCTGAACGGCAAGCCCTTCGACCTTGAGGTGGCCGCCACACGGGCCCACGTGGAGAAGGGCATGAGCGGCCGAACCGCGCTGGCCGAGAACGCCGGCATGCTCTTCTGCTTCCCGCAGTCCAACATCCTGAACTTCTGGATGATCGACTGCCTGATGGATCTCGATGTGGCCTACCTGGACCGCACCGGCAAGGTGGTGGATGTCTACACCATGAAGGTGGAGCCACCGCAGGGCAAGGATGAGAGCCGGCAGGCCTACATGAACCGGCTGAAGCGGTACCCATCGAGCGCCGACTGCCTGTTCGCCATCGAGGTGCAGCCGGGCCTGCTGGGCAAGATCGGCGTGAAGCGCGGCACGCAGGTGAAGCTGGACTACGCGAGGCTTCGCAACTACCTGAAGTGAACCTCAGGCGATCGCCGGCAGCACCACGCCGCGGCACTCGCCCAGTCCGATCCGGCCCGCAGCGCCTCTGGCTTCGAACCAGCCGCGAAGCGTGACCTCGTCGCCATCCTCGAGGAACTTCCGCTGCGAACCATCCGGCAGGTCCAGCGGCTGGGTGCCCCGCCAGGATCGCTCAAGCAGGCACCCGCGGCTCTCGGGCACGGGCCCGCTCACCGTGCCACTGGCCAGCAGATCGCCCGGACGCATGGCGCAACCCGTGCTGGCGTGATGCGCCAGCATCTGGGCGAAGGTCCAGTACATGTCGCGGTAGCTGCCAAGGCTGACCTGCATGGCGGGCATGCCCTGCTCGCGCATGCGCGAGCTTCGCAGAAGCACCTGCAGCTTCAGGTCGAAGGTGAAGTCGTCCTTCCACCGCAGGTAGGGAAGGTTCTCGGGAGCGCCGGAATCGCGCACCGGGCCTGGTTCCAGCCAGGGCTCGATCGCCTCGATCGGCGTGATCCAGGCGCCCACCGACGTGCAGAAGTTCTTGGCCGTGAAGGGCCCAAGCGGCACGTATTCCCACTTCTGGATGTCGCGCGCGCTCCAGTCGTTCACCAGGCAGATGCCAAAGAGCCGCTCGCGGGCGCTGGCAATGTCGATCCGTTCGCCGATCACGTTGCCCGGACCGAGCACCACGCCCACCTCGAGCTCGTAGTCAAGGAGCCGGCAGGGACCGAAGCTCGGCGGGCCCGCGTCCGCGGCGCTGGACTGGCCGAAGGGCCTGCGGACCGCGGTGCCCGAGGGCACCAGCGTGCTGGCCCGTCCGTGATAGCCGATGGGCACGTGTCGCCAGTTGGGAAGCAGCGGATTGTCCGGACGGAACATGCTTCCCACGTTGGTGGCGTGGTGGATGCTGGCGTAGAAGTCCGTGTAGTCACCCACCTCCATGGCCATGGCCATGCGGAGCTGATCCAGCGGCACCAGGAAGCGGGCCCGGTCTCGGCGATCACGAAGCGAGGGCTCCTCGGCGGCCAGCAGCCGCATGGCCCACATGCGGGCCTGATGCCACGCCGGGCGACCCAGGGCCAGCAGCGGATTCAGCGAGGGGGCTGCCAACGCATCCCGGATGGAGCGGTCGAGGCCTCGCGCAAGACCCGCCTCGACCAGAAGGCTCACGTCGAGGGCCATGGCACCGATGGCCACGCCCAGCGCCCAGCGGCCGGGCATGTCGGAGCGTTCGAAGCGGCCCCACGGCAGGTGATGCAGCGGAAAGTCCGACTCGGGCAGGTTCGCGCTCTCGATCCAGCTGCGTCCGGTCATCGCGCACGAGCCTCCGCGGGCAGCACGCCCAACGTCCGCAGGTCATCCTGCGGCTCGTCGAAGCTGCAACTGCCGAAGCTGCGGATGAACCGGCGACGGGCGTCATCGATCTCGCGAACGCCAAGGCGATGATCACGCCAGGTGATGGCCTCCTCGTCGAAACGGAACGCCTTCGGATCGCGCTCCTCGAGGATGGCTTCCAGACCCGCCCGGTCCAGCCGCCCATGCCAGCGGAGGCACGCGCCGACGAACACGCCAAGGAAGCCGAACTGATCGCAGCCCACCTTGTCGTTGCGGTTGCGGCACGGGTGATGAAGTCCCGCGGTGGCCTTCAGCGGCGCCTCCGCGCAGGCGACCGAATCGATGAACAGGGCCAGCTGGGCGGGCGTGGGATGCGCGACCGGCGCGGTGCCACCCGTGCGGACCTTCGCCCCGGCCTCGAAACCGCCCAGCGCCGCGATGGCGCCCCGGGGATCCCGGTCCCAGGGGATCTCAACCCAGGTCTCGAACCCCTCGGGAATCCGCTCCAGGCCCTCGGCGACGGTGGAACCATCGATCGCGCGGGTCTCGATCGCGTCGATCACCGCGGCGGTGCCCCCCTTGCGGTTGTAGGCGGCGTTGAAAGCCTCGATCACCTCCAGATCGCCATCGAGCGCGCCCTCGTGCAGTCCCGACACGAGCACCGTGAGCCGCCACGCGTCATCCCGGCTGCCCCCCTTTCGGGGAAACAGGTCCGCGGCGGCCTGGTCGAATTCCTCGAGCCGCTTCACCGGCACCACGAACCGCGAGAGCATCCAAC
>JBILWQ010000066.1:0-8270 GCA_044369805.1 Phycisphaerales bacterium | reverse complement strand
GTATGCTTGACGAGATCGAGGGCGGCTGAGATCCGCTGGACAACCTGAGACCGATCGCCAAGGGCCCAACGGGGGCCCTTGGCTGCTTTTGGGTCCGCCTGCAGCCCAACCGTAGCATCTCGGTTGGAATCCAAGCCATGAAGACCGCCCCCTTCGCCGCGATGGCCGCAGGCCTGGCCTGCCTCTGCCTCCCTGTCCTGGGCCAGGACCCGCCACCCGTGGCCATGCGCATGGCGGATCTTCGCCGCGACCTGATCGAGCACGCGACCGTGGTGGTGAAGCCCGGGCAACGCATCGAGGATGGCGCCATCCTGCTCGAGAACGGCTGGATCACCGCGGTGGGCAAGGCAGGCGAGGTGAAGGCGCCCGCTGGAACCACGGTGCATGACGCGAAAGGCCGCACCCTGTACCCCGGGCTGATCGACGCGGGCCTGGTGGTGGACAGCGATGCCGCAGCCAGGAGCCTGGGCGACGATGCGAGCGCCCACTGGAACCGCAAGGTGACGCCGCAACTGCGCGTGGCCGACCTTCCGGTGGTGCCCTCGGGCACGCGGAAGGAACTTCGGGACATGGGCTTCGCGATGGCCGCCGTGCACCCCAACACGGGCATCTTCCGCGGCGCCTCCGCCGTGCTGCTGCTTGCCGAGGAGGACCGCAAGGCCGAGGCGATCGTGCCCGACGCGGGACAGACGGTCGCCTTCGCCCACGTGGGCGACTACGGCGCCGAGGACTCCAAGTACCCAGGTGCCCTGATGGGCGCCATCGCGCTGGTGCGGCAGACGCTGCTCGATGCCCAGTGGCAGAAGGGCTGCGTGGCCGCCTGGCAGGCCGCTCCGCAGGGGAAGGATCCGCCGCAGGCCTCGGCCGCACTGGCGGCACTGCAGCCGGCGGTTGATGGATCGCGGGTGGTCGTGTTCGACGTGCCCAACGAGCAGGAACTGCTGCGTGCGGCTCGCGTGGCCCGCGAGTTCAACCTGAAGTCGCGCATGCTCGGCAGCGGCATGGAGTTCCGCAGGCTGGCCGAAGTGAAGGCCTCTGGATCGCCCGTGGTGGTGCCGCTGGAGTTCCCCAAGACCCCCGAGGTGGCCGATCCGCGCGCCGATGATGGCGTGAGCCTGCGCGAGCTGGCCACCTGGGCGCTGGCCCCGCGCAACCTGAAGCAGCTGCTCGATGCCGGCGTGGACGCGAGCGTGGGCACGCACCGACTGAAGAATCGCGGCGACTTTCCGGCGCGGGCCCGGCGCGTGATGCGCGAGGGGCTCTCCGAGGACGAACTGCTCGGCTGCCTCACCGTGCGTCCGGCGGCACAGCTTGGGCTGGGCGCGATCACCGGCACGCTCGAACCCGGTCGCATGGCGAACCTGGTGATGACCGATGGCCCGCTCTTCGACGAGAAGACCCACGTGCTGTCCACCTGGGTGGCGGGCACGCCGAGCGAGGTGTTCCGGCCCGTGCAGTTCGCCTTCAGCGGTCCCTTCGCGCTCAAGGCCGATGGAGTGGAACTGACCGGATCGATCGATCCGCAGGCGAAGACGATCACCCTGGAGCGGCAGCCGCCGGCACCCCCGCCGACGCCCGTGGTGCCCTCGCCGGATGGCAAGGTGGAGGCACCGCCGGCCGCCAAGCTTCCCGACCCGTTGAAGTTCGCGGCCGAGCGAGTGAACTTCGATCTGGACAAGGTGGCCTTCACCCTGAAGGGTGATGCCTTCGGCCTGCCCGGGTTGCTGCGGTGCACGGCCGTGGTGGTGGGTGACGAGGTGCGCGGAACCGCCGAGACGGGCGAGGGCCGCTCGATCGCATTCACGCTGGTCCGCGCCACGCCCACGGCGGATGCCAAGCCCGCCGAACCGGCGAAGCCGGAGCCCGCGAAGAGCGAGGATCCGCTGGCCTTCGTGCCGCGCACCGTGCCACTGGGCGAGTACGGCTTCGAGCAGCCGCCGCAGCGACAGGACGTGCTTGTCCGCAACGCCACGGTGTGGACCTGCGGTCCGCAGGGCCGACTCGCCGGCGCCGACCTGCTGGTGGTGGACGGCAAGGTGAAGGCCGTGGGCAAGGGGCTGCAGGCGCCGGCCGGCGCCACGGTGATCGATGCCGCCGGCAAGCATGTCACGCCCGGACTGATCGATTGCCACAGCCACACGGGCATCCATGGCGGCGTGAACGAGTGGACGAAGAACGACACGGCCGAGTGCCGCGTGGGCGACTGCATCGACCCCGATGCATCGGGCTGGTACCGCGAACTGGCTGGCGGACTGACCGTGGCGAACCAGCTGCATGGCAGCGCCAATCCCATTGGTGGGCAGAACAGCGTGGTGAAGCTCAAGTGGGGCGGCAGCGCGGACGACTTCCGCTTCCCGGGCGCCATCGGCGGCATCAAGTTCGCCCTGGGCGAGAACGTGACGCGCCCTCGCGGCCGCTACCCCAACACCCGCATGGGCGTGGAGGCGCTGCTCCGTGACAGCTTCCGCGCGGCACGCGCCTATGCCGCGGAGCGGGCCGCCTTCGACGCGCTGCCCGCGGATGCGAGGGCCCGCACCATGCCCCCCCGCCGCGACCTTCAGCTGGACGCGCTGGCCGAGATCCTGGGCGGCCAGCGGCTGGTGCACTGCCACAGCTACCGTCAGGACGAGATCCTGATGCTGCTGCGCCTGGCCGACGATTTCGGCTTCACCGTGGGCACGCTGCAGCACGTGCTCGAGGGCTACAAGGTGGCCGACGAGATCGCTCGCCACGGTGCCGGCGCGAGCAGCTTCAGCGACTGGTGGGCCTACAAGATGGAGGTGATGGACGCCGTGCCCACCAACGGATCCCTCATGCGTGACGTGGGCGTGCTGGTCAGCTTCAACAGCGACAGCGACGAGATGGCCCGCCGCATGAACATGGAGGCGGCCAAGGCGGTCAAGTACGGCGACTGCCCGCCCGAGGAGGCGCTGAAGTTCGTCACGCTCAATCCCGCGAAGCAGTTGCGGATCGACGATCGCGTGGGCAGCCTGGAGCCCGGCAAGGACGGTGACTTCGTGATCTGGAGCGGCGATCCGCTGTCGAGCTTCTCGCTGGCCGAGAGCACGTGGATCGAGGGCACCTGCCTGTTCGACCGCGCCCGGGCCCTGGCCATGCGCGAGCGCGACATGAAGGCCCGTGCACGGCTGATCGAGCTGGCGGTGCTCGAGGGCGAGAAGGCCGGTGCCCTGAAGGCTCCCGAAGCACCCGGCGAGGCGAAGCCGGTCGAGGCGAAACCCACCCTGCTCTCGCGCATGCTCGACGTGCGTCGCGCCGCGCTGCTGGACGAGGTGGCCCGCGGTCGTGACCCGATGTCGATCGGCCCGGGTGACTGCGGCTGCGGCGGCAGCGCGGAAGGCTGGAAGATCATGCTGGAGGCATCGCGATGAACCGTTGCGGCACCCTGCTTTCCCTGCTGCTGAGCACCGCAGCCCTGGCCCAGAGCGAGATGCCCGCGGCACCGCCGCAGGAGACGCCCATCGCCATCGTGAATGCCCGGATCGAGACCGTGATCCCGGGTGCCGCGGCGATCGAGCGTGGTCACGTGGTGTTCGATCGCGGACGGATCGTGTCCGTGGGCGAGGGCGAACCCGCCCAGCTTCCCGCGGGCTGCCAGACGCTCGATGCATCCGGCCTGACCGTGCTTCCCGGCTACATGAACGCCGGCAGCCAGCTTGGGCTGGTGGAGACGCTGCAGGTGCCCGCCACGGATGACCGAGTGGAGTTCGGCGCCTATCACCCCGAGATCCGGGCCTGCGTGGCGGTGAACCCGGACAGCAACCTGATTCCCGTGGCGCGGACCGGCGGCGTGCTGAACACCTGTCTCTTCCCGCAGGGCGGCGTGGTGGGTGGGCACGCCAGCGTGATGCGGCTCGATGGCTGGACCAGCGAGGACCAGACGGTCATTCCCCGCGCGGGCCTGGTGGTGAACTGGCCGGTCACGCAGCCGATCACGGCGCCCTGGATGGACAAGAGCGTGGAGGACCAGAGGAAGGACGCCGAGCGGCAGCTCAAGGAAATCGACCGGTTCTTCGATCAGGCGAAGGCATGGGTCGACGCCTTCGAGGCCGATCCCAAGGGCACGCCGGGGGACCTCCGCTTCCAGAACATGATCGAGGCGATCCGAGGCCGAGAGCCGGTCATCTTCCGTGCCAACGCGCCAGGGGCCATCGAGGGTTGCGTGCTGTGGGCCACTCGGCGCGGACTGAAGCCGGTGATCCACGGAGGCCTGGGGGCCGAGCAGTGCCTGCCGCTGCTGCAGAAGCACCGCGTGAGCGTGATCGTGGCGGGCGTTCACCGGCTTCCACGGCGATCAGGGGGCGCGATCGACGAGGTCTACCGACTGCCTTCCCAGTTGCACGCCGCCGGCATTCCCTTCTGCATCGCCACCGACAGCGAGCCCTCCAACGAGCGCCACCTGCCGGACCACGCGGCCACCGCCGTGGCCTACGGTCTCCCGCGGGACGCGGCGCTGGCGGCCATCACCCGCCAGCCGGCCGTGATCTTCGGGGCCGGCGAGACGCTGGGCACCCTGGAAAGGGGCAAGTCGGCCACCCTGCAGGTGATCAGTGGCACGCCCATGGAGATGACGGCCGAGCCGCTGGTGGCCTTCATCGACGGCCGGCGCGTGGACCTTGGTAACCACCAGACGCGGCTGGACGCCAAGTACCGCGAGAAGTACTCGCGACTGGGCAAGTTGCCGCCCGCCCTGCGCAAGCCATGAGGCCACGGCCGCTACGCTTGGTCTGGTGAGCACCTTCGAGCAACTTGGCGTGGATGACCTGCTGCGGCCCGGGCTGCATCGGCGGGGCATCCGCGTGCCCACGGCCGTGCAGGCCGGCACCCTGGCCGAGGCCCATGCGGGCCGCGATGTGGTGGCCGTGGCCCCCACGGGAAGCGGCAAGACGCTCGCCTTCCTGCTGCCGATCGCCCGAAGGCTTCGGGCCGAACCTCCCACCCGCACTCGCGGCGCCGTGGACGCCATGCAGCGGCTGCGTGCCCTGGTGCTGGCGCCCACGCGTGAACTGGCCCAGCAGATCGGTCGCGAGGCCGAATCGCTGCTTGGCGGCACCGTGCTCCGGGTGACCGTGGCCTATGGCAAGTCCGCCATCAGCCCGCAGGTCCAGTCCATCCGCAAGGGCACCGACCTGCTGGTGGCCACGCCGGGCCGCCTGCGCGAACTGCTCGACGCCGACGCCTGCTCGCTGGCGTGGCTGCGCTTCCTGGTCATTGACGAAGCCGACCGCATGCTCGACATGGGCTTCCTGCCGCAGGTCAAGGCCATCGCCGATCGCTGCCCCACGGAGCGGCAGACCATGCTCTACACCGCCACGCTGCCCAAGGCCGTGGAGGAACTGGCGCGCACGCTGGTCCGGGAGCCGCTGCGGTTCGGGGAGCGATCCACCGCGGCTCGCGCCGAGCCCGTGGCTTTTGGCGTGGAGGACCGCGGCAAGACCCACCTGCTGCTGCACCTGCTGAAGGCGCCGGCGCGCACCGGCGTGCTGGTGTTCGTGCGCACACGGCGCCGGGCTGGCTGGGTGGCCGAGGCGCTGCATCGCAACGGCATCCGCACCGGAAGCCTGCATGGCGACCGCTCGCAGAAGCAGCGCGAAGCCGCGCTGGCCGGCGTGTCCGAGGGCCGCCTGCGCGTGCTGGTGGCCACCGACGTGGCCGCTCGCGGACTCCACGTGCCCGCCCTGCGGTGCGTGGTGAACTACGACCTTCCACTGGTGGATCAGGACCTTGTGCACCGGCTGGGTCGTGCCGGGCACGGTGACGCGGATTTCGCCGAGGCCTTCGCGTTCGTTTCACCGGATGACCAGGACCGCTGGAAGCGTCTGGCCCGGCACTGCGAGATCGATCCGCGGCTCAAGCCCCTGCCCGAGGGCGCCCTGCCCGCGGAGGCGCGGCGTGCCTCGACACAGCCACCGGAAGCCCGGCGCCGCGCGACCGCCCGGCAGCAGAAGCGGGAACGCCTGGAGCGGGTCGAGGCCTTCCGCAAGCGACGCGACGAGCAGGCAGCCCAGCGCGGGCGGCTGCGCGGCAAGCAGTCGGCGAAGCCCATCGCGAGCGGATCGCGACCCGGCAAGGGCGCGCGAAGGACATGAGACCGGCGCTCGTGTGGGGGCTGCAGGTGGCCCTGGCCGCGCTGCTCGGCACGGCAATGGCGATCTTCCTGGCGGCCGCATGCCTGTTGGCCAATCTGGGTCGCACGAGCCTGCCGTCGGACACCTGGTTCCAACAGGGACGGCTGCCGTGGGTGGTGGCCCAGACCCGAGGCGTGGGCACCTGGTGGGTGAACACCGTCCGCACCAGTGCGCCTCTGCTGGGTGAGGCGCCCGAGGACTTCCGCCCACCGACCTGGGCCTTCCAACTCTGGGGCTCCGTGAGTGGTGTGCCCGCCAACGCACGCATGGCCGCGCTCGCCGGCGGCTTCCCTCTGCCCGCCCTGGGGCGCGGATGGATCACCACCGATGTCCGCGAGATCTTTCCCCCCTCCGCGGACATGGACCTGACCGGTTCGGTCATGGACATGGGACGCGATCGTTTCACCGAGGGTGGCTGGAGCCGCATTCGTCCGCTGCCCATGGGCCTGGTCGCGGATGCGGTGCCGTGGTCCGCCCTGTCGCTCTGGCTGATGCGGCGACGATCGCGCGTCAGTCCGCCGGCAGCAGCGGCACCACCCACTGCACGAGCACGATGAGGCCCACCGCCAGGGCCAGCATGCCCAGCAGCACCTGTCCCGTCATCCAGGCCACCTCGCGCCAGTAGCTCTCGAGCGAAGGCAGGCGGATGGCCTTCCAGATCACGCTCACCAGAGCCACCATGGGCACGATCCAGGCCCACCACCAGTGCATGGCCCCGGACATGGGCTGGACGAAGGGCATCCACGCGAGCGTGGACATCAGCCGTCCCTCCGTTGGCCGCGAAGGGCGTCCAGCACCGCGGTCAGGTTCATCAGCCCGGCCATGGCCGTGAACAGGGTGCCGACGCCCTCGATGGCCCCGACCGCCTTGAAGGTGCTGATGGGCACGGAGGAACCATCGGGCTGCATGGTGTTGAGCAACTCGCCCACCCGCCCGCTCTTGACCAGGAAGGCGTTCAGGGCATCGGTGGCGAAGGCCAGGGGGCCGGCTCCAGCCTGGGCCAGGAACCAGAGAAAGTCCTCGCGGCGGTCCACGCAATCCACGCCGCTGACAAGCACGCCGAGCAGGAACATGCCCAGAACGCCCGCCATGACCATCCACCCTCGACGGATCTCGCCGTTTCGCATGTGCCCCAGGCCGGGCAGCACCCAGGCCAGGGCCGCGGAGACGGGCTGCAGCGGGCGATCTTCAGGGTCGTGGTGCATGTGTGGAACAGGCGACCCTGAGGGCCTGCTAGAGTGTAATCCGACCGGAGCGGTGAACCGGCCTTCCACCCTTCACGAACGAGGCCTCATGGAACAGCAGAACAACCCGCCGCACGGACAGCCGCCCCTGGGTCATGGCGAGGTGATCGATCGCCGCACGGGCATCGATCGCCGACTGGTCCAGCCCCCCTCCGCCACCAACCTGGAGCGGCGCCGGGGACCGGGTCGACGACTGACGGACTTCGTGAAGAGCGCCGAGGAAGGCGAGATGAACAGGGAGCAGTTCCTGTTCCTGATGGCCATCGACGCCTTCAAGCGGGTGAACCACAAGACCTTCCCCACCTGGACGGACGTGCTGGAGATCATCCGCAAGCTGGGCTACCGCAAGACCATGTCGAGCGAGCTGAAGCTGGGCCCGCGGGCGAACGACTGGACCGAGAAGCCCGACGCGCCGGCCGGCGTGCACAAGCCCGCCCCGAAGCGCGAGGAGTGACCGCCGCCCGACCGGGCCGCCCCCGCGTGGTCATTTTTCCGGGAATCACGCCTTCTTCTTGTACCAGTCCGCGTTGATCTGGATGTACTTCTTCCACTCTTCCGGCAGGTCTTCCCCGGGGAAGATGGCCCGCACCGGACACTCGTCCACGCACAGACCGCAGTCGATGCAGGTGTCCGGGTCGATGTAGAGCTGGGTGGCCTCGGCGAAGGTGCCCTCACCCTTGGTCGGGTGGATGCAGTCGACGGGGCAGACCTCCACGCAGGAGGCGTCCTTGGTTCCGATGCAGGGTTCGGCGATGACGTGGGCCATGGTCTTGGGTCCTTGGAGGGGGAAATCCTACCGATGGCGGGCGAAGGGCTCCACCCCCAAAAACCATCGAAGCCGGCACGAGGCCGGCTTCGATGGGACTGTTCGATACGACTG
>JBILWQ010000068.1:0-8113 GCA_044369805.1 Phycisphaerales bacterium | reverse complement strand
GCCGGCCTGTGCCGGGGTTGTGTCCAGCAGGTTCTGCAGGATGTCATCGGCCGTGCGGCCCTCGGCCTCGGCCTCGAAGTTGGTGAGCACGCGATGCCGCATGGCGGGCAGGGCCACCGATTTCAGGTCATCGGCGTTCACGAATGGACGGCCCGCGAGCAGGGCCTTCACCTTGGCGGCAAGCACCAGCGTCTGGGCCGCGCGAGGGCTGGCACCGAAACGGAAGTACTTGTTCACCAGCGGTGTGGCGAACTGGCCCTTCGGGTGCGTGGCCAGCGTGAGCCGAACCGCGTAGTCCTGCACGGCGGGCTCGATGCGCACGCGACGCACCAGCTTCTGGTGCTGCAGGATGGCCTCCGAATCGAGCACCGCGTGGAGTTCGGGCGAGGTGCCCGCGGTGGTGCGATCCAGGATGGTGGCCAGTTCCTCGCGGCTGCTGTAGCCCACGATGAGCTTGAAGAAGAAGCGGTCGAGCTGCGCCTCGGGCAGGGGATACGTGCCTTCCTGCTCGATCGGGTTCTGCGTGGCCATGACCAGGAAGGGCTTCTGCAGCTGGTGGGTGGTGCCGCCCACGGTCACGCTGCGCTCCTGCATGGCTTCCAGCAGCGAGCTCTGGGTCTTGGGAGTGGCGCGGTTGATCTCGTCGGCCAGAACGATCTGCGCGAAGATGGGTCCCTTGCGGAACTGGAAGTCGCGGCCGTGCTCGCCTTCGACCACGATGGTGGTGCCCGTGACGTCGGCGGGCATGAGGTCGGGGGTGAACTGGATGCGGCTGAACTGCAGCTGCAGGGCCTGGCTGAGCGAGCGGATGAGCAGCGTCTTGCCAAGTCCCGGCACACCCTCGAGCAGCACATGTCCGTTGGCGAAGAGGCAGACCAGCGTGCCTTCCACCACCGCCGCGTGCCCCACGATGGCCTTGGCCACCTCGGCCCGGACCTTCTCGAAGTCGCCGCGGAAACGATCGATCAGCTGCTCGGTGCCGGGTTCGGCCATGGCCGGAATGGTACGGAAGGGCGGATCGATCTTGGCGAGACCGGATTCCGTGATAGAGTGCCGTCGCTTCCCGATGTCCGGGAGGCGGCCTCCCGAGCGGGGGAAGGCGGTGCGAATCCGCCACGAACGCGTCACCGTGTGTCGCGGGCCCTCGGGCCCCGACGAGTCGGGTCTACCGCTCCGGAAGCCTGTCTGCCCGCCCGCGCGAATCGGGCGCAAGGCGGCCGTGCCACGCAGGCACCGCCCACTGCGCTCGCGCTTTTCCGCGGTTGTTCCCGTTGGCCCGCCGCGCGATCGGCGGGAGAAAGTGCTATTCATGACTTCAAGATCCCGTCTCCTTGGCGCCGCGTGCGCCGTGTCCGCTTGCCTCTCCGCCCATGCGGGTCTGGTGGGTTCGTTTGATGTCGGCAGCGGCGCGAAGGCCGCCACGCTCCAGTTCGACTTCGAGAACGGCAACTCCTGGCTGGCCACGGTGCGATGGGAAGGCTCGCTCAACGGATTCCAGGCTCTGCAGATGGTGACCGCGGGCGTGAGCGGCGGTCGGCTCGACTTCCAGAGCTTCAGCTTCGGCAAGTTCGTGACCGGCATCGGCGTGGGCAGCGACTACCAGTACGGCGAAGGCGACCTGTGGCCCGTGGAGAACTGGTGGCACTACTGGACGGCGGAAGCGGCAGGCGACTGGACCAGTTCCATGATCGGCGCCGAGGATCGTGTGCTTCAGGACGGCTCGCGTGACGGCTGGGTGTTCGGATCCGGCGCGGCGCCCGCCGCGATCCCAGGTCCCGGAGCGGCCGTGCTGGCGGGCCTGTGGTGCGCACGAGGTCACAGGCGGCGTTCGGGCTCGGCTATCGTGTCGGCGTGACGCAGGCTCCCACCTTCCATGTCATGGACTGCCGGCTGCCGCAGGGCGTTCCGCTGCTGGCTTCGTGGTGGTGGCGCGCGGTCGCGGTGGGCGTGACGGTGGGCCTGGTTCCGCTGCTGGCGGTGCTGTGGGCCTTCATCGATGTCCCCGTGCACCGACTGCTGGACTGGATGTGGCCCCGTTGGCTGGTCGAGGCCCGCGTGTTGGGCTCGCCGGTGGCCTGGCTGGCGGGTGGTGGGGCCATCTTCCTGGTGGGTGCGGCGATGCGGCGGCGCGACACGGCTCGGTGGGGTTTCCTGCTGGCCGCGAACGTGACGGCGGGACTGCTGCTGACGTCGGTGTGCGGTGCTGTCATCGGCCTTCTGGCGTCGCTCGATGCCCGCAGCGGATCGCCCGCATGGCTTCACCTCTGGCCCGACGCACGGTGCGCCGCCGCGGCCGCTGCGGCCGTGACCCTCTGGATTCGCGTGCCCTCCATGGGCCGCGTGCTGCTGGCCATGGTGGCGCTGGTCGTGCTGGGGGAAAGCTCGCTGCGCACGGCCTTCCTGTCCGACGCCCTGGCGGGTGCCTGGTGCGGAACGCTGGGCGCCATGGCGGTGCCATGGGCGTGGTGGAGCCTGCGGAGAGAGTCCTATCCGGCGATCACGCCTGCGGCGGCGTGGGCGCCTTGACCGGCAGCTTCTCGAGCACGCGGTCGATGAGGCCGTAGGCCTGCATCTCCGCCGCGGTGAGCCACTTGTTCCGTTCGCAGTCGTCGGCGATCTGGGACTTGGGCTTGCCGGTCTGGCGGGCGTAGATCTCGTAGAGCTGCTCGCGCATGCGAAGGATGTGCTTCGCCTCGATCTCGAGATCGGTGGCCTGGCCCTCGAGCACCCCGCCGATGAGCGGCTGGTGCATGAGATTCTCGGCGTTGGGCAGGGCGAACCGCTTGCCCTTGGTGCCGCTGCAGGCGATCACGCTGCCCATGCTGGCGGCCTGGCCGATGATGTAGGTGCAGACGTCGCACGGCACGAAACGCATGGTGTCCACGATGCCCAGGCCGCTGGTCACGCTTCCGCCCGGGCTGTTCACGTACAGGTGGATGTCGGCCTTGGGGTCCTCGTTGGCCAGGAACAGCAGTTGGGCCACGACCAGGTTGGCCATCACGTCGTTCACTGGGCCGCCCACGAAGATGATGCGGTCATTCAGCAGGCGGCTGTAGATGTCGTAGGCGCGCTCGCCGCGGCCGGTCTTCTCGATGACGATGGGGACGAGGGTCATGGTGGGTTCCGTGGTTCGAGGGCGGCTCAGCGCTTGGCCTTGTCGGGGAAGGTGGCGATCTCGTCGACCAGGCCATAGGCCTTGGCCTCGGCGGCGCTGAAGTACTTGTCGCGCTCGCCGTCCTTCGCGACCTGCTCCACCTTCTGGCCGGTGTGCCTGGCCAGGATCTCGTTGAGCATGCGCTTGTCCTTCAGGATCTGCTCGGCCTGGATCTGGATATCGGTGGTCTGGCCACCCACGCCGCCGTAGGGCTGGTGGATCATGACCTTGGCGTGCGGCAGGATGTGCCGCTTGCCCGCGTGGCCGCTGGCCAGCAGCACGGCGCCGCCCGAGTAGGCGCGGCCGATGCAGAAGGTGGCCACCTCGCTGCTGATGAACTGCATGGTGTCGTAGATGGCCAGCGTGTCATCCACTGCGCCACCGGGGCTGTTGATGTAGAAGTTGATGTCCTGGCCCCGCTTCTGGTTCTCCAGGTAGAGCATCTGCATCATCACGCGGGCCGCGCTGGCGTGGTTGATCTCGCCGATCAGGAACACCACGCGGTTCTCGAGCAGCAGCTCGTCGATGGTCATCTCGCGGGTGCGCTGGTAGCTGATCGACGCCACCAGCTCGCGCGGAAGCGCGGCGAGCACGTCGGGCGTCACGGCGGAGGGGAGCTTCGGCATGGAGGCGGGATGATAGTGCGGTGGGGCGGGTGCCGCCGTGTTCACCACGGCTCTGGGGCGCCCTGGAACGGGTAAAGGCGCTCCACGCCGATCCAGCGGGCGAGTTCATCCAGCGCATCGAGCGAGCGGCGTTGCAGGTGCGGATCGGCCAGGTCGGCGGGACGCAGCTCCTCGGGGTAGTGCCGCTCGATCCAGCCTCGCAGCCATGCGGCCTTGGCGGCATCCAGCAGGAACCCCGGGTGCACCCGGGCCATGGCCTCGGCGTCCAGCGGAACGCGGAGGCGCAGGCAGGCCGGACCACCGCCGTTGCGCATGCTCTCCCGGACATCCAGGTACATGACGCCATGGATGGGATTGGCGGCATCCGCCAGCACGCGATCCACCACCGCCCGAGCCCGGTCGCTGCGGCGGACCTCCTCCGGGCACACCAGCAAGAGACCGCCGCCGGGCAGGCGGACCAGCTGGGAGTTGAACAGGTAGGTGGACACGGCCTCCTTCACGGAGAGCTCCTCGCGCTTCACGCAGACGGGCGCGAAGCCCTCGCCGACGAATCGATGGATGGCCTCGACGGCGTCCGATCCCGCCGCGAAGGCCTGCTCGTGGTAGAGCAGCGTGCCTTCGCTCCCCACGGCGATGACGTCGTTGTGGAACACGCCCTCGTCGATCACCGCCGGATCCTGCTGAAGGAACAGGCAGCGGTCGGGAGGCAGGCGAAGCCGGGCGGCCACCTCGCGGCTGCCTTCGAGCGTCTGGCGGGCCGGATGGCGGGCAGGGCGCGGACCGTGGCCGCTGGCCTGTTCGCCGTAGACGAACAGGTGCAGGCCCCGCCGCCGCGCTCCGACCAGTCGTGTGTGATTGGCCGCACCCTCGTCGCCCAAGGGGCCCTCGGTGGGCAGGGCCGGAAGGACCTCGAAGCTTCGTTCGTCGCCGAACACGGCGCCGAGCGTGCGGAGCGTCTGAGGCGACTCGATGCGGCGATGCGCCATGGCGCGCAGGTTGGCCACAACCAGGCGCGTGCGACCGTCGGTGGTGTCCGCACCGGGCGCCACGGTCGCGGCGTTGGCCGTCCACATGGCGCTGGCGCTGCAGGCGCGAGCCAGCGCCGCGGGTCGCTCGCGTGCGGCGATCGCGATCACCTCGGCATCGGAACCGGCAAGGCCTTCTGCGCGCAGCGCCCAGCATGCGGGCCGCTCGTGGGGTGGCAGGAACCCCTGCGGCAGGCCCAGCGCCATCAGTCGCTCCATCTTCCAGAGGCCCTGCAGCGCGGCCAGCCTTGGTCGAGACACCGCCATCGCATTCGACTGGCTGGCCACGTTGCCCTCGCTGAGGCCGGCGTAGTTGTGGGTGGGACCCACAAGACCGTCGAAGTTCGCTTCCAGCATGGGCCGCGGCAATGTACGGCCCGGCGCGGGTAGAGTGATCCGCATGGCCATCCGCTCCGCCACCCCTGGCACGCCCTCCGCCGAGATGCGGGTGGTCGTGCTGCATGGCCGCGATGCCTTCCTCCGCCTGGAGCGGAGCCGGCAAATGGAGCAGTCGCTGCAGGAGCGGTTCGGGGGACTTGATCGAGCGGATCTGGACGGCGCGCAGTCCTCGCTCGCCGACGTGCTCGACAGCCTCCGGACCCCCGGCCTCTTCGCGCCGCACAAGCTGGTGGTGCTCGAGAACGCGGAGGTGTTCATGGGTGCCGAGGATCGACGCCGCGCCATGGAGGGCTACGCCCAGGCCCCGTGCGCCGACGCCACGTTGCTCATGCGCTGCGGCACCGGCTGGCGCCCGGGCAACTTCGACAAGCTGGTCGCCAAGGTGGGCGCCGTGATCAAGTGCGAGAGCCCCTCCGAGGACGAGGCGGTGGCCTGGTGCCTGGCCCGCGCCCGCAAGCGGCATCAGGCGGAGATGGAGCCCGCGGCCGCGAAACTGCTGGTGGACAAGGTCGGCGCGGACCTGGGCCGACTGGATGCCGAACTGGGCAAGCTGGCGGCGGCGGCCGCCACCCCGGGTGGGGGGCTGGCGAAGGTCACGCGCTCGCTCGTGCAGACGTTCACGGGCCTGTCGCGCGAGGAGCAGGCGTGGGAGATCCAGGGTCCGGTGCTCGAGGGTCGCGCGTCCGAGGCGCTGGCGAAGCTGGACGAGCTGCTTCGGGTGAGCCGCGTTCCGGAGGTGATGATCGGCTGGAGCCTGGTGGATCTGGCCCGGAAGGTGCACGATGCCAGCTGCCTGATGGCGCAGGGGGAGAGCGAGGGTGCCGTCTCCAGGGCGCTCAAGCTGTGGGGACCTTCGGCGTCCGCCGTGTTGCGTGCGGCGAGGCAGGTGACACCGGCCGAGGCGGCAGGCCTGTTCAGGCTGGCGGTGGAGACGGACCGGTCAACGAAGAATGGCACGGCACCGGAGCCGGCACGCGCCTTCGAGGGACTGATGGTCCGGATGGCCGAGTCGATGGCCTGACGGCGAGGCTCAGCGGCCGCCGAAGAGGCGGCGCAGGCCGCCCTGCTGGGCCTTGCCGAGCAACTCGAGTTCACCCTTGTCCAGATACACGCCGCCGCAACCGCCGCAGCGATCGATCGCCACGCCGTGGAAGTTCTCCTCGTTCAGGCGGCCGCCGCACTTGGGGCAGACCATCCAGTGCGCGCCGTGGGCCGACCGGGCGGCCGCCGACTTTCGATCGGCATCCAGGCGGGCGCGGCGCTCCTGCAGCCACGCGGCGTCCTTCTCGTGGAAGACGCGCTCGAGTTCGTTGTAGCCCTGTTCGGAAAGCGTCATGGTGGGATCCTCCGTCGAGGCGGCGATGATACCCGCGGGGACGGCTACCATTTCCGGATCCACGCGGCACGCCGATGCAGGCCATGACCACGCCCAACGCGGCCGACGACCACTCGAACCACGAGCCGGGTGTGGGTCACGCCCGGCAAGGCATGGCGGCCATGGCGCTGGCGGCCCTGGGCGTGGTGTACGGCGACATCGGCACCAGTCCGCTCTACGCGCTCAAGGAGTGCGTGACGCACCAGGGCAAGGGACAGCCGCTCGACGAGACCTTCGTGCTCGGCGTGCTCTCCATGATGTTCTGGGCCCTGATGATCTCGGTGAACCTGAAGTACCTGCTGGTGGTCATGCGGGCCACGAACCATGGCGAGGGCGGGATCTTCTCGCTGCTGTCGCTGGTGCCACGGAGCCTGAGCGAGCGACCGAGCCGGGAGAAGGTCTGGCTCTCGCTGCTGGCGATCCTGGGCGCCGGGCTGCTGCTGGGTGACGGCATCATCACGCCGAGCATCTCCGTGCTCTCCGCCATCGAGGGGCTGGAGGTGGTGCCAGGCCTCGGGATCGAGGAGGGCTCCAAGCAGGTGATCTCCATCGCGATGGTGATCATCGTGGCCCTCTTCTTCGTGCAGCAGTTCGGCACCGGAAGGATCGGGGTCGCGTTCGGGCCGGTCATGGTCGCGTGGTTCCTGACGATCGGCGGACTGGGCCTGTGGGCCGTTTTGCGGCAGCCGGACGTGCTGCGATCGATCAACCCGATCCACGCGCTTCGTCTGGTCGAGGCCGCTCCCTGGCACGCCTTCACCCTGCTGGGCACGGTGGTGCTGGTGACCACCGGCGCCGAGGCGCTCTATGCCGACGTGGGCCACTTCGGCCTGCGGCCCATCCGGAGCGCGTGGTACACGCTGGTCTACCCGTCGCTGCTGCTCAACTACATGGGGCAGGGCGCGCACACCCTCTCCTGCATCCAGGATGGGTCCCTGCAGGTGGGCAGCCACCAGGACTTCAACCCCTTCTTCGAGCTGGCGCCCGAGGGGCTTCGGTTCCCGCTGCTGCTGCTGGCCACGGCCGCGGCGGTGATCGCCAGCCAGGCCATGATCAGCGGGGTGTTCAGCATCGCCCGACAGGCGGCTCGCATGGGCTACCTGCCGCGACTGGAGATCGTCCACACCAGCCGGATGGCCGAGGGCCAGATCTACATCCCCAACATCAACCTGCTCATGCTGGTGGGGTGCAGCATCACGGTGCTCTGGTTCAAGACCAGCAGCAACCTGTCCCATGCCTACGGCCTGGCGGTCACCGCGACCTTCACCATCACCACCATCCTCCTGGCGTTCGTGGCTCGCCGCCTGTGGCGATGGAAGCGATGGCAGGTGGCGATCATGACGGCGCTCTTCCTGACCGTGGACGGCGCCTACCTGGCCTCGAACCTGCTGAAGCTTCCCGCGGGCGGCTGGTTCGCGCTGGCCATCGGCGTGGGAGCGGCCATCGTGATGAGCACCTGGATGCAGGGCAGCTACCTGATCGGGCGCAAGGTGGCCGAGTCGGCCAGCAGCATCCACGAGTTCCTCGCGTCGCT
>JBILWQ010000017.1:0-14577 GCA_044369805.1 Phycisphaerales bacterium | reverse complement strand
AGGCGGTGCCGCGCGTGCCGGGCACGGCGGTCTTCCTGACCACCAGCAGCGCCACGCCCTTCTCGTTGACCGCATTCGTGGAGCACAGCCATGTGCTCCATCAGCAGGTGATCCTTGTCAGCGTGCATTCGGCGCATGTCCCCGTGGTACCGGCCCGTCGGCAGGTCAAGCTCGAATGGATGCCCGACGGCTTCTGGAAACTCCAGGCTCAGTGCGGTTTCATGGAGACGCCGGACATTCCCCGCTTCCTGCAGCGTGCGAAGGAACTCGGCCTGGACTGGGATCCGGAAACGACCACGTACTTCGCTCGCCGCATGGTGGTCCTGCCCACGGGTGATGCGCCCATGGCCCGCTGGCGCAAGCGGCTGTTCGCGCACCTGAGCGCGCAGGCGGTGGACAGCATCCGGTTCTTCAACCTGCCGCCCGATCGCGTGGTCGAGTTCGGCGTGCAGATGGAGCTCTGAGCCATGCTCCGCATTGCGCTGCAGATGCTCTTTGGCGATCGGGCCAAGTTCTACGGCATCCTGATCGGGCTGACCTTCGCCACGCTGCTCATCACGCAGCAGAGCGCCATCTTCGTGGGGCTCATGACGCGGACCTATGCGCTCATCGAGGAGATTCCGCAGGCGGACCTGTGGGTGGCTGATCCCACGCTGCAGTTCGTGGACGACACCAAGCCCATGGCGGTCACGGCGCTCGACCGCGTGCGCAGCGTGCAGGGTGTGGAGTGGGCCAGTCCGCTCTTCAAGAGCATCCTGGTGGCCAAGTTGCCCAACGGCGGACGCCAGCTCTGCGACGTGATCGGCGTGGACGATGCCACGCTGATCGGCGCACCGGCCACGGTGGTGGAAGGCAAGGTCGAGGACCTGCGCAAGCCCGACGCCATCTTCGTGGAGACGCGGGGGGCCCGGAAGCAGCTTGCCCAGCCTGCGACCAGCGATCCCAGCGGACCGAAGCGACCCATGGCGGTGGGCGACGTGCTGGAACTGAACGAGAAGCGCGCCGTGGTGGTGGGCATCGCCGAGACGCGGCCCAGCTTCCAGAACGTGCCGACCATCTACACGACCTACTTCCGCGCCATCGGCTTCGCGCCGGCCAACCGTCGCACGCTCAGCATGATCCTCGTGAAGGCGGCTCCGGGCCAGGATCTCGAGGCCCTGCGCCAGCGCATCGAGCGGGAGACCGGCCTGAGCGCCTACACGCCCGGCGAGTTCAGCTGGAAGACGCTTGACTACTGGATGAAGCAGACGGGCATCCCGATCAACTTCGGCATCGCCATCCTGCTGGGGTTCCTGGTCGGCGTCGCCATCGCCGGTCAGATGTTCTACAACTTCACGCTCGACAACCTGAAGTACTTCGGCGCCATGAAGGCCATGGGAGCCACCAGCCGTCAGTTGCTGGGCATGGTGGCGCTCCAGGGGCTTGCGGCGGGGGCGCTGGGTCTGGGCCTTGGACTTGGCGCGACCGCGCTGTTCGGGCTCTCGGTGCCGCCCGACCGGCTGGCGTTCAAGCTGATCTGGCAGCTGCCGCTGATCAGCGCTGGCGCGGTGACCGTGATCGTGGTCGGGGCCAGTTCGCTGAGCATGCTGAAGGTGATCCGGCTGGATCCCAAGGAGGTCTTCTCGGGATGACCGCCGGTCCCGCCATCCACGCCTCCGGCATCGCCAAGACCTACGGCACGGGTGATGCAGCCGTGCAGGCACTGCGCGGCGTCGATCTGCAGGCGAACTTCGGCGAGATGGTGGCGCTGGTCGGCCCCAGCGGCTGCGGCAAGACCACGCTCATCAGCATCCTGGCCGGACTGCTTTCCCGTGACGGCGGCGAGCTCCGGCTTGCGGGCACCGATCCGGACGCCCTGGACAACAACGCCCGCACGCTCTGGCGGCGCGAGCATGTGGGCTTCATCTTCCAGCAGTTCAACCTGGTGCCGCAGATCAGCGTGCTCGAGAATGTGGCCATTCCGCTGCTGCTGCGGGGGGAACCCCGGGGGACCAGTCTGGATCACGCGGCGCAGCTGCTGGACCGGGTCGGGCTGCGGGGCCGCGAATGGTCCCAGCCCAGCAAGTTGAGCGGTGGCCAGCAGCAGCGCGTGGCCATCGCTCGCAGCCTGGTGCACGGGCCCAGCATCCTGGTGTGCGACGAGCCCACGAGCGCACTCGATGGCACCACGGGTCAGCGCGTGATGGAGCTGGTGCGCGAGCAGGGGTGCCGCCCGGATAGATTGGTCGTCCTCGTGACCCACGACGAGCGCATCTTCCATTTCGCCGATCGCATCGTTCACATGGACGATGGCCGCGTGACCCGCGTGGTCGACGCGAAGAGCGAGGTCGCCGCGCTTCGGGCGGCCCAGGCCATGGAGAATCCGCGATGAGCAGCGCCTTCAATCCCCGCGTTCTGCTGCTGGCGGGACTGGCGGCGACGGGCCTTGGGCTCACGCTGTACACCGTGCGCAAGCAGGCCACGCCGCCCCCGAACGCCCCGCCCACGGGCGAGCCCACCCGAAGCCCCTTCGGCAATCGCGTGGCTGGCAGCGGTCTGGTGGAGCCTGTGACCGAGATCATCAACGTGGGCACGCCCATCGCTGGCGTGGTGGAGAGCGTGGCGGTGCATGAGGGAGATCAGGTGAAGCGGGACCAGGCCCTGTTCGTGATCGACCAGCGCATGATGAGCAGCCAGCTGCGCAGCGCACAGGCGCGCCTCGAGGTGGCCACCCGCAAGCTGCAGCAACTGAAGGCCAGGCCCCGCAAGGAGGACCTGGCCACCGCCGAGGCGATCGTGGAGCAGCGGCAGGCGGCCGTGCGAGACGCCCAGCAGCGGCTCGACCGCCTGAACCAGATCGCCGATCCCACGGCCATCAGTCCGAACGAACGTCCCACGCGCGAGTACGAGCTGGCGAACGCCAGGGCACGCCTGAAGGAGGCGGAGGCCGATCTGGCCGAGGTGAGGATCGGCACGTATCCGGAGGATCTGGCCGTGGCCGCGGCCGACGTGCAGGTGGCCGAGGCCGAGGTGAAGAGCCTTCAGACGGACCTGGACCGGAGCGTGGTGCGTGCGCCGATCGACGCGACCATCCTGCGGGTCACGGCGCGGCCCGGGCAATTCGCCAGCGCCAGCACGGGCAACGACGATGGTCTGGTGACGCTGGGCCAGCTCACCCCGCTCCACATTCGTGTGGACGTGGACGAACTGGACGCATGGCGCTTTGACCCCAAGGGCCGGGCCGTGGCCGTGCTCCGTGGCGGGCGTCGCGTGGAGTTCCCCATCGAGTACGTGCGCACGGTGCCCGTGGTCATTCCCAAGCGCACGCTCACGGGCGACAACGCGGAGCGCATCGACACGCGGGTGCTGCAGCTGGTCTACCGTTTCACGGATCCCGATCCCGGCGTGCTGCCCGGGCAGGTGCTCGACGTCTACGTGGAGACGGGGGGGACGCCGTCGGCACCTTCCGGCGTGGAATCCGGCTCTGGCGCCGGATCGGGCGCTGGTTCGGCGGGAGGCTCGGGCGCCGCGGCGGGTTCGGATGCCGGTGCGGCAGGCTGAACCAGCCACGCCACATCGGCCGCCCATCGCACGAACAGAGGAGCGCTGCGGGCCCACGGGGTGATCTCACCCGCGGGGATCGTGCTCGTGCGGTCGAAGACGACCATCTTGGCCACGGGCCGGGCGTTGAGGCCATCGACCACCTCGCACTCCAGCGAGAAGGTGCCGGGTCGATCGCCCCAGCCCTGCCACTCGCCCAGCGGCGGAAGATCGCCCCGATCCAGCAGCGCGGTGGTGACGGCCACGCGGATGCGCAGCGGGGTCCAGTCGCCGCGATCGATCTCGTCGAGGGAGGCCATCACGTGGTGGTCGGCCTTCAGCGCCTCCTGAATGCGCTCACGCAGCTGCGTGCAGAGGGCCTCGCGCTCCTCGGGCGAGGGCAGCGCGTCATCATGCCTGCGACGGAGCGACGGCTGCTCCACCAGCACGGCGTCGTAGGAGGGCAGGTCCTCGCTCCTGTTCCGCCACACGAAGACCGCGGGTCGGCCGGGTGCGGCCTGCAGCGCGCCGTACGCGCTCAGGAATCCCGTTTCGGAGCGGCCACGTGGCGCAGGATGGGGCAGCAGGCTCCCGCAGGCCATCAGCGAGAGCGTCCATCCGACGAGCAGGGGTCGGGCGATCATCGGACGATCAGGACCGGCCGATCCGCGTGATGGACCAGATCGGCAGCCACGCTGCCCAGCAGCACGCGTGCCGCGCCCGTGGGCGCCGTGGTGCCCACGACAAGGATGTCGACCTGCCGGTCCTGCGCCGTGTCCCGCATGGCCTCGACCGGCGAGCCCGGACAGGTGAGGGCCGTGAGCCGCACGCCCTGACCACCGATGTCCCGCACCTTGCGGGCGAGCGCCTCGCGCGCGGGGGCCTCGCTCTCCGCCGGCTCCACGATGGGAACCGCGGGCATCTCCACCCCCACGAAGGGACCCGGAAGCGGCATGGCATGGAGCAGACTCACCTCGGCACGATCACGCGGCGCCGCCAGGCGAACCGCGAAGTCCACGGCGCGATCCGCCTCGGGCGAGAAATCCATGCCCACCAGCAGGAGCGTGCTTTGCGGCGTTCGGACCGCATCGCCGGGATGCACCACCAGCGTCGGCCGGTGCACGCGCTTCAGGATGGCGTCCGCAACGCTGCCGAGCAGCAGTCGGCTGAGAGGGTTGCGCCCCCGACTGCCGATCACCAGAAGGTCAGCGCCGCTCTCCTGGGCCACCGCGCTCACCACCTCGGCGGCCGGTCCGTCCCGCATCTCCACGTGCACCTGCAGGCCATGCCCAGTCTCCACCGCGGCCAGCCCGGCCAGTGCCGCTCGGGTCTCCTCGGGGGTGAGCCCATGGTCCTGCCGGGCGTAGCCATGGACCAGCAGCAGGCTGGCCCCGTGAGCGCGGGCGATGGCGGAGGCCCAGCCCAGTGCCGTGGCGGCTGGCTGGCTGAAGTCGGTGCCCACGACGATGCGACGGATCGGTTCGATCGACATGCCGGGGCGCAGCGTATCCGCGGGGTACCTTCCCCGCATGAGCCAGGCTCGCGTCGAGCGACGGGCGGCATGGGTGGCGGTGATCGTGGCCGTCACGCTCATGGCGGTGAAGCTGGTGGCCTATGCCCTGACCGGCAGCACCGCGGTGTTCGGTGACGCCATGGAGAGCCTGGTGAACGTGGTGGCGGCGCTGCTGGCCGTCTGGAGCGTGTGGATGGCCCACCGGCCTCCCGATCGAACGCATCCGTACGGTCACGGCAAGGCCGAATTCGTCTCCGCCGCCGTCGAGGGCGGACTCATCCTCGCGGCCGCGGGCGCGGTGGTCTTCAAGTGCCTGCACGAGTTCCGCTCTCCCGCGGATCCCATCGAGCGCGTGGATCTTGGCATGGCGCTCCTCGGAGGGACCGTGGTCGTGAATGGCATCGTGGGCACCTGGCTGCTCCGGACGGGAAGGCGAGGCGGAAGCGCAGCGCTCGAGGCCGACGGCACGCACCTGCTCGCGGATGCCTGGACCAGCGGCGCCGCGATCCTGAGCCTGGTGCTGGTGCGGAACACCGGCATGGCCTGGATCGATCCCGCGATCGCCATGGCCATGGCGGCATGGCTCGTCTGGAATGGATGGACGGTGGTGCGTCACGCCCTGGGTGACCTGATGGATGAGCAGGATCAGGGCGATCGATCACGCGTGGAGGCGATCCTTCAGCGGCACCGCGAGGGCCAGGCCCCGGCGATCTGCGGATTCAGCCAGGTCCGGAGCCGTCACAGCGGACGGGAGCACCGGATCGACTTCAACGTGCAGCTTCCGTCGGCCACCGACCTGCACTTGGCGCACGAGATCGCGTCCGAGCTCGAGCGCGAGGTGGCCCGGGCGCTGGCCGGCACGGCAATGGCGCATGTGGAGCCGTGCGTGGATTCCGCATGCACCCGTTGCCGCGGGATCTCGGTGCCCGCGGCCCTTCGCTAGATTTCCCGCATGGCTCCGCGCATCCGTCGACCTCCGACGACCGACTCGTGGGGCGGCGCACCCCTGGACATCGACCGCCTCCGGCGGCTGTGGAAGCCGCGACGCGACGCGTACGCACGGGCCCTGCTCTACGAACCGGTGCGCATCCGCATCCATCGGGCCCTCACGTGGCTCGAGCATGCCGAGCGATGCGATCCGTCGCGGGACCTGGATGCCCGACTCGTTGCCCAGTGGGTTGCGCTCAACAGTCTCTACGGACGATGGGATGCCCGGACCGGCGCCCCGCGGGGGGATCGAGAGTGCCTGCGGGAGTTCACCGACCAGATCCTGCTCCATGACCATGACGGCCTGGTGCCCGCGGTGCTGCAGGCGAACGCGAAGCTCGCGGTCAGCCTCTTCGAGGATCGCTACCTCTGCCGCCACTTCTGGGAGGAGCCCTCGGCGCCCCGCGGTCGCGATCGGAACCGGGGACCGCTCCACGCTGCCGAGACCGCGAAGACCCAGCTGCGCGAGGGTCGGCATGGCGTGGTGCTGGCGCGCATCCTGGATCGGGTGCACTTCGTTCGCAACCAGCTGGTGCATGGGGGCAGCACCTACGGCGGACAACTGAACCGCACGGCCGTGCGCCGCGCGTCGACCATGCTCGATCATCTCCTGACCTGCTTCCTGCAGGTCATCATGGAGCATGGCTACGTGGATGACTGGGGCGGGCTCTGCTATCCGCCCATCGAGGAGCGATGACGGACAGCCGGCCGTGAGCCGGGGATCAGCGGGCCTCGGGCCGCGGACCCTGGTCCCGGAGATCGCGGGCGTTGCGGCGACCCTGGACCCTGGCACCACCGCGCCGGATCGCGCCTGGACCGAACCTGGCCGCGGCGGCATCGGTGACCGCGTCCAGTCTCCGTTGCCGACCCTCGTCGGGGTCCACGAACAGCGCTGGCGCGGAGACCACGTCAGACGCGATGGACACGCTGACGCCGACCAGCCTCAGAGGACCAGGCCGCTGGTGCAGCCACGCCGCAAGCAGGGCCTCGGCGGCGCGCCAGATGCGCAGCGTGGCGTCGGTCGCCTCGGGCAGGGTCACCTGCCGTGAGCAGGTGATGAAGTCGGGGGTCCGCAACTTCAGCGTGATGCACCGGGTCTGCCCACCATGCGCCCGCAGGCGCATGGCCACGCGCTCGCACTGCTCCTGCAGCACGGCGCGGAGCGTCTGTGCATCCGCCACATCGGTGTCGAATGTCTCCTCGTGACCCACGCTCAGGGCGTCGCGATCGGGCACCACGGGCCGATCGTCCACACCCAGCGCCAGCAGGCGCCACGCCACGCCGCTCTCGCCCAGCATCGAACGAGCCTCCGCCTCGGAGCGTCGCTGCAGATCCGCGAAGGTGTGCACGCCCATCGCGTGCAGCCGGGGTGCCGTCCGCGGCCCCACGCCCCACATCCGCTCGATGGGCAGTGCAGCCAGCATGTCCACCACCTGCCCAGGCGGGATGACGGTCAGGCCATCGGGCTTGTGCATGTCGCTGGCGATCTTCGCGACGAACCGGTTCGCCGCCACGCCGATGCTCACGGTGAGACCCAGTTCGCGGCGTGTGCGGTCGCGGATCATCGCGGCGATGACGTCGCCAGTCCCGAGCCGCCGCTGCGAGGCCGTCACGTCCACGAACGCCTCATCGACGCTGAGGGCCTCCACCACGGGATCGTGATCCCCCAGGATCGCCATGAAGGCCCGACTGAGTTCGGCGTACCGGTCGAAGCGAGCTGGACGGACGATGGCCGAGGGACAGAGTCGAAGGGCCTGCCGCATGGGCATGGCGCTGCGGCAGCCGGATCGGCGGGCCTCGTAACTGGCGGCGGCGACCACGCCACGATCACCCGAACCCCCCACCAGCACCGGCTGGCCACGCAGCGAAGGCTCGTCGAGCTGCTCGACACTGGCGAAGAAGGCGTCCAGATCGGCGTGCAGAATGCACCGGTCCCAGGGGATCACCCCCTGATTCTGGCCTGCGGAGGGCATTTCAAGGGGCTGGTCCCGATGGATTTCGATGGCCTGCGACCCTCAATCCGTGCCTCCTTGCCGATTTTCCTTGACAACGTCTGGAATTGGGCAAGACTGGGTGGACCAAGGGACAACTTTCCCTTGGGGAGTGTGGCCTCGGGCTATCGGTGCAGACCGATCGCCCGATTTCGTCTGTTGGATAGGTGCCCAGTTCCCTGCTGGGCAGTCAGCAAAAAAGGGCGTGGGCGCTCGGCATGCACCGGGCGACTCACGCCCTTGCTGCTTTTTCCCCCGCGGGTGCGCGATCGCGGGCGTCGTGAGCGGGTTCGTAGCATGACCTCATGCTCATCGCCGACGGAGAAACCCTTGGACCTGTCGCTTCGGCCTGGATCGATTTCCTGGGACACCTTCATCCGGTCGTGCTTCACTTTCCTCTGGCCCTGATCCTGGTGGGTGCCGTGGCGGTCCTCTGGAACTGGCTGCGCGGCGAGGAGGGTGTCGGCGAGTTCGCCTTTCACTGCCTCTGGATCGGTGCAGCCATGGGGGTGGTCGCCTCGGTGAGCGGATGGCTCTTCGCCGAGCATGAGGCTGGCGAGGAGGGTCTGGAGCTGCATCGCTGGTTCGCCATTGCGGCCACGGGTGCATCGGTCCTGGTGGCCGGACTGGCCACGCTGGCTCGAACCGATGAGCGGCCCGGATGGGTCGCCGTCACCCGGCTTGGCGCCCTGCTGACCGCGGGACTCATGGCCTTCGCGGGTCATCTGGGTGGCAACATGGTCTGGGGCGAGGATGCGGTGACCAAGCCCTTGTGGGCGGCCATTCAGGCTTCGTGGCGAAGCAGTGGAGCGACCGATTCGACACCGATGGCCAAGCCGGCCGACTCGACGAAGCCTGCGGTGCCCGCGAAGCCCACGGCACCGGCGCCGCCCGCGAAGCCTGCGGAACCTGCGAAGCCCGCAGCACCGGCGCCGCCCGCGAAGCCCGCGGAACCTGCGAAGCCCGCAGCACCGGCGCCGCCCGCGAAGCCTGCGGAACCTGCGAAGCCCCAACCGCCCAAGCTCCAGCGAGACGTGATGCCCGGAGCCGTGGCCGAGGAGGTGCCGCCTCCCGTGCCGCCGAAGGCGCCGGTGAGCTTCGCGAAGCACCTGATGCCGCTGCTGAAAGAACGGTGCTTCGAGTGCCACAGCGGTGAGAAGCCCAAGGACGGCATCGGCTTCGATCACATGGACGAACTCATCAAGACGGAGGGCAAGAAGGCCGTGGTCCTCAAGGGCGAGCCTGCCAGGAGCACCATCTTCACGACCATCATGCGGCCGGACGCGCACAAGAAGCGCATGCCGCCTCCCAAGAGCGGGTCCCGCCTGACGCCGGAGCAGGCCGGACTGATCCAGGCCTGGATCAAGGAAGGCGCGAAACTGGACAACTGATCAGGCTGCGGCTCCGCTGCGCGGCCGGATGCAGAGCATGAGCACCGCGGCCAGCAGCGCGATGGCGGCGAACGTGGCGAAGATGCCGTTGAGCGGCACGTGCGCGTCTCGCAGCCTTCCGAATCCCCAATCCGCCAGCCCGCCGCAACTGATGCTCACCAGATTCATCAGGCCGTAGCCGGTCGCCCGCAGCTGCGGGCGGGCCACCTGACACAGGATGGGCATGTTGTTGCAGTCGAAGAAGCCCCAGCCCAGCCCGAAGAGCAGCAGGAAGCCCACGGCCACGGTCAGGGTCGGCGCGTTGCCCACGCCCAGGAGCGCTGGCGCAAGCAGCGTGATGCCGATCGCGCTGATGAAGATCCGGCCGCGCGCGTGTCGCCGGTGCCATGCATCGGCCAGCCAACCTCCCAGCACCACACCCACCAGCGCCGCCAGGCTCCACCACACCGACGCCGACACGCCAGCCTGTCCCTGGCCGATCGCGAAGCGCTCCTTCAGGATGGCGGGCAGCCAGTCGCGGATCACCCATGCAGGCAGGGCGGGCAGCGTGAAGCACGCCACCAGCAGCAGGAACGGCACGCAGGTGAGGAGTTCGCCAAGCGAGGCGAGGACCGAGGGCGGACGTTCACTCGCCGCGGTCGCGGCGGTCGTCGGAGGTGACGGCAGCATCCAGCCCAACGGGATCGCGTAGGCCAGTCCGGTCAGGCCTGCGGCATGAAAGGCCCATCGCCAGCCCAGGCTCGGGGCGTCCGCGACATGACCCCCGAAGCCACCCAGCATGGTGCCGGCCACGATGGCCATCTGGTGCACGCCGACCGCCCGCGATCGCGTGGCGCCGGTGTGGTGGTCCGTGATCAGCGCCAGCGCGGCGGGAATGTAGAAGGCCTCGCTCACCCCCATGAGCGTGCGGGTCCAGAGCAGTTCCCCGAAGGTGGTGGCCGAGCCCGTGAACCAGGTGACCGCACTCCAGGCCGCCAGGCTGGACACGATCGTTCGACGTCGTCCGAACCGGTCCGCCACCCAACCCCCCAGAGGACTCAGGAAGGCGTAGACCCACTTGAACTGCCCGAGCATGAGTCCCCAGTTGGCTTCGCTGCCCACGTCGGTGATGTCGCCCATCACCGAGAACTTCATCGAGGCCAGCATCTGCCTGTCGAGGTAGTTCAGCAGCGCCACCGGCCACAGCAGGAGCACCACCAGCCAGGCGGTCCGCCAGGGGCTGGAAAGAGACAGGCCGGGCATGACCGCGATTGTCGCAGAGTCACGCCCGGCCTGCCGGACCTTTCATTCCCTGGCGAGGTCAGGTGCCGAAACCGAGCAGGACCAGCGAGATGTCGCCGCCCGAGATCTCGCCGTCGCCGTCCAGATCGCCGGCCGAGTTGTTCGAGGTGTCCCAGAGGCCCAGGACGAAGTACACGTCGTAGACGTTCACCGAGCCGCTCAGGTTCACGTCACCCCGGGCGCGCTCGCATCCATCGAGTTGGCCGTTGCGGTTGGCGTCCGCCGCACCGGCGGCGATGTCGGTGGCGTCGTCGATGCCGTTGCCGTCGCAGTCGCTTCCCGCAGCCAGCGCGGCCACGTCGCCTTCGGCGATCTGCTCGGCGGCATCATCGGTCTCGAATTCGTCGATCTGCCAGCCATCCTGCGTCCGGGTCTCGATGGTCACTTCCTCGATCTCGAGGCCGGCGTCGAATTCGGCGGTCACGCGGATGTTGCCGCGGGTCAGGGTGGTCTCTTCCGCAGCGGCGACGGAGGCGAGCAGAGCCAGGCACGCACAACTGATCAGGGTTCGCATGGGGTCTCCTTGGGGTCCGCGCGACCTTGCGCGGGAGAGACACTTCGAGCCCCGGAGCCTCGGGATTCAGCCGCCGATGAAAGCCGCCACCGGGATACATAAAGCCATTTCCAGCAATCGCTTGCGACAAATCCCAGGCGTCCAACCTCGTCGCTGTAAGCGTCCCGGGCAGGAGTCGAACCTGCGACCTGGAGCTTAGAAGGCTCCTGCTCTATCCAACTGAGCTACCGGGACGGACTTGTCAGTCTACGGGCTTCGTCGGCTCGATCGCTGCACGCCCTGCACGGTGAGCCAGCGGCGTGTGGCGGGGGAGCCCAGCGGCGTGGCGGGTCGGCGGAGGCGGATGGCACCCCGCGTGACCTCAAGCAGTCCCCAGCGCTCCGGCACCTCGGTCGGCTTCACCAGGCCAGCCGGACAGCACAGGTACAGCCGGTCCGCAAGCCGCCAGCGGCTCATGCGATCGAACTTCACGCGACTGCGCATCGCCTCGCGGGCCAGCCGCTCGGACTGCCGGGCCTCTCGCACGCTCTGCAATCGTGATCGCTCCACGTTCCATCCGTCGGTCTGCTCGAACAGGGTCTCGCCGCGCCGCTGCAGGTGGGGCTCCCAGCGGGGCAGCAACTCGGCCTGCATCCGTCGGAGGCGAGCGTGAAGGCGGGCGTGCTCGGCCGAGGCGGCCTCGAGGTTGTCGCCGTCGCTGAGGAAGTCGGCGCGCGAAACCTTGCACTCCACGAGCACGGTGTGCACGCCATCCATCATGCGACGAATGACGCCGGCCTCGGGGCGTGGCAGCGGCTGACCGAAGAGATCCACCGCGCCGGCCGAGACCTGCAGTCGAGCAAGCGGTTCATCCGCCTGCCAGAGCGAACGGACGCGTGGGTCTGTCGCGGCCTCCACCTCGTTGCGAGACATGCGCTCGCGAGCTTCAAGCCTTTGCGTGCCTCCGCAGAACCAGGCGGCCACGTCGGCCCGCCAGAAGGGAATGGCCGTGCGCACCTCGAGGGCCACGGCCGATGCATCGGCGGCATGCATCCACGCCGAGGCCATTCGCTTCATCTGGGCATGCAGGTCGGATTCCATGGTTCACGTTCGGAGAGCCGGTCGGCGGTTGACACAGGTCGCTGCTTGGGCCGCTGTCGGCGCCAGCATTCGAACCCGGAAAAGTTAGCATCGAGGCATGAGCCAGCCTTCTGGAAGCCCGTCCCAGGTTTCGCCTTCCTTGCAGCCCTCGGCAACCTCGAACGGACTCGGTCTGGCCGGATTCATCACGTCGCTCGTGGGCCTGGCGTTCACGGTCGGCCTGCTCTGCCCGATCGGACTCATCCTGAGCCTGATCGGGCTCACGCGGCGCCCGCGAGGCTTCGCGGTGGCGGGGGTGGTCATCGGGGGCATTGGATCCTGTGGCGGCTGCCTGATGCTGGTCGCGGTGGTCGCGATCGCGAGTCTGGCCGGGCTGGCGGCCGTGTCCACCGCCGTGCTGCTCGTGCTGACCAGCGGTCCGCAGGGCCTCGAGACCATCGACCACATGCTGAAACTGGATTCGGCCATCACGGCACACCAGAAGCGCACAGGCTCGCCGCCCGCCGACCTTTCGGCACTGGGGCTCCCGCCCGAGATGCTCAGGGATGGCTGGGGTCGGCCCATCGAGTACCGACTCGAGGGTGCATCGCCCGACTGGACGTGGAGCATCCGGAGTGCGGGCGCCGATGGCGTGATGGATGGGGGCGATCTCACCTTCACGGGAGGCTGGCCACTGTCGAGGAGGCCCTGAACCGTGGACAGCACCCCTCCGCAGCAGGGCAAGTCGCCGGATCAGCCGCTCTTCGTTCCCAACGCACCGGATGCCGGGCCGGAACGTCGCCGCCGCTCTTCCTGCCTGTCGCCGGGCTGCATCGGCACGACGGCGGTGGCCGTGGTCGGATTCGTGGCCGCCCTCTGGATGGCCATGTACATGATCGGGCAAATCACCCAGCGGGTCCTTGTACCCACGATGACACAGGCCATGACGACGGTCGTGGGCGCGCCGCGAGCCCTGCTGCCCAACGGCAGTTTCAGCATGGACGGCATGTTCAAGGATCTGGGGCCGTCCATTGCCGACGCCATGCTGCTGTCTTGGGGCATCGATCGTGCCGCCGAGAATGCCCGTCGCCTGCAATACGTCGCGGACGCCCTGGACGAGTACGAGCGTCTTCACGGCCATCCGCCGGCATCCCTTCACGAGTTGAACATCCTCGCGGGAGATCGATCCGACATCTGGGGGGTGCCGCTCGAATACCGCCTGGTCGGATCGCCGCCAGCGTGGCAGATCCGCAGCGCCGGGCGCGATCGGACTCTCGATCAGGCTGATCCCTGGTTGCCGGCGAGGTGAATCCTGCGGGGCGCCAAAAACGCGAACGGCCTCGTGAGAGGCCGTTTGCGTTACTGGTTGCCGGGCGACGGGTTCCCGTCCGTCGCGCCTGCTTGCGTCGGGGCCAGTTCCCGTGGCCGCCGAACGCTCTTTGAGGGGGCCGGTTCCCGCGGCCCGCACTCACTGTCTTTCGACAGTAGAAACGAGAAATCGACCCTTCGTCCCTCATGGCTTGCATGATTTTTTGCGTCGGACCGTGATCTGACCCAGAAACCGCTCTTTTGACCTGAAATCTGGGCTCGGCTCCGCACCAAGGGCGGCAGCGATCCCGCCGGCTCAGGCCGAGTCGCGGGCCAGCTTCTGGTAGTGCTCGCGCTCGCCGCGGCCGCGCAGGGGGTAGTCCTTCCGCAGCGGGTGGGCGGGGAAATCCTTCCACATGAGGATGCGCCGCAGGTCCGGGTGGTTGCGGAAGCGGATCCCGTACATGTCGAAGACCTCGCGCTCCATCCCCTCGGCGCCGGGCCACAGGTCGGTCACGCTGTCCACCATCAGGGCGGGGTCGGCCTCGATGCCGCTGGTGTCGACCGTGGGATTCAGGAACACCTTCAGGCGGAGCCGGCGATCGAACTTGTGGCTGAGCAGGTTCCAGATGACGGCGAAGCGTCCAGGCTGCGGGGCCGGGTAGTCCAGATAGTCCGCCGCGGTCACGTCGCTGAGGAAATTGTATTCGCAGCGCGGATCGTCCTTCAGGAAACGGGCGACGTCATGCAGCCGCTCGGCGGGCACCACCAGCGTGGTCTGGCCGCGGAACTCCGTGGCCATGAACCTGGCGTCGGCGAAGCGCTCCTTCACCAGGGGCAGCGTGGGGTGGTCGAGCTTGGGTGCGGTGGCCATGGAACGCGGGATGCTAGCAGTGAGCGGAGGTCAATTCCCGCGGTCGGGAGCGGGCCTGCCCGCGGCACGCCAGCCTGGAATGCGGGGATCCTCGAAGGGCGGCGGGGCGGTGAAGCCCTCCCCCAGGTCCCATCGGAGCG
>JBILWQ010000199.1:0-4290 GCA_044369805.1 Phycisphaerales bacterium | reverse complement strand
CCCCCAACCTGCACGTGGCCGCGCCAGGCGGGTCTGGCCCGCGGCGTGTTGGGAGTCGGCCTCCGTCAGGAACGCGGTCTCGTCGCGGTGGATGCGCCACTCCGCCAGTGCCACGCCCACCACCAGGCAGCCCGCGGCCAGCATCAGGAAGCGCGTGACGCCGGCACGGGTGAAGAGTTCCTGCGATGGAACGCGCCCTGCCCCGCCGCATTCGGGACACGGGAAGGTTTGCGTGGGGTAGCCACAGTCCGGACACTGGCTGCGGTCGGCGCGGATGGCCGGAAGTCGCCGTGACCACCACCATGCCGGCATGAGCGCGATCGGCAGCAGGGCCACCAGTGGAAGTCCTGCCACCGCGGTGCCGATCACGGCGATCGCCACGGTGCCGGTGGATGCCTCGAAGCCTCCCACGAGCGCTCGCGACACCTCGTGCGCGGCCATGAAGTAGCCGCCGAGCAGCCCGACCAGGGCCAGGGACCACGCCACGCGCGCGGCCGCGGGGCCGCCTGAGGGTGGATCGCCACTCACGCGGGCTCGTCCGCCCGCAGGCCCACGCTCTGCTCCACACGGCGAGCCTCGGTCAGCGTGTCGGCGTCGAAGGCCACCAGGGGCGGGAAGCGTCGCACGCCATGGCCGCCGCGAGCGTCACCGGACACCTTGCGCGTGGCGTCGATGGCCATGCGGCGACCGCGCCGGTGCAGGTCACGCGCAAAGTCGGCGTTGGCGGACATCAGGAAGAGCACGTGCTCCCAGTCGTGCAGATCGGTGCCCTGATCCACCACCACGATGAAGTCCGCCACGCCCGCATCGGCGGGCAGCAGGCTCCACGCGATCTCCACGGCTCTCGCGCCATCGCCCGCGGTCCGCTTGGTGGCAGACACGAACACGCAGCGACCCAGTCCCCATGCCGGAGCCTCGGCGCCGGGCAGCGCCATGCGGGCCCGCTGAAGGAAGTCCTGCAGTTCACCCGGACCGGGCGTGCGAGGCGCCCCGAGCGGCAGTCCGTGCGCTTCCTCGCCCACCTGCTTGCGCGTGGCGTCGATGCCCAGCTTCGTTCCAGCGCCCAGTCCCGGCGCCGCGTGATCCAGGATGTCGAGCGGCCCGTGCACGCTCTCCACGTCCCTCGCGAAGTCGCAGGTTCGGAAGACATGCTCGAGCACCTTCGGCTCGTCATGCACGGGCACATCGCCATCGACGACCACGATCATCTTGGTCCACGCCATCTGCCCGGCACCCCACACGCTGCTCATGAGGCGCCGGCCTTGGTAGGCGTAGGCCTTGCGGATGCGCACGAACGCCGCGTTGTGGAAGCAGCCGAAGCGCGGCAGGTGGTAGTCGTCCACGTCGTGCACGATGGTCTTCAGCAGGGGCAGGAAGATGCGTTCCGTGGCCTTCCCGAGCCAGTAGTCCTCCTGCGGTGGCAGCCCCACGATGGTGGCCGGGTAGATGGCGTCGCGCGCGTGCGTGATGGCGGTGACCTCGACCACCGGATAGCGGTCGGGCAGCGAGTAGAAGCCGGTGTGGTCGCCGAAGGGGCCCTCGAACACCGCGCCAGGCCCGAGCGGCTCGCTTCCGCCGGGCTCCCAGCCGGGACCACCGCACTCGGTGCTGACCCATCCCTCGATCACGATCTCGCTGTTGGCCGGCACGCGGAGCGGCACCGTCCTCGCACGCACCATGGGAATGCCGCGGCCATTCAGGAAGCCGCACATGAGCAGCTCGCTGATGCCCGGGGGCAGCGGGGCCGTGGCGCCGTAGGTCATCACGCTCTCGCCTCCGAGGCAGATGGCGATGGGCATGCGCTGGCCCAGTCTCTTCCAGCTGCGCCAGTGCGACGCCCCGTCGTGGTGCAGGTGCCAGTGCATGGCCAGCGTGGTTGGCCCGAGCAGCTGGCTGCGATACATGCCGATGTTGTGGCTGGCGGGCTTCGCGGCGTCGCGGTCATCGGCGTGCACGGTGTGCATGCCGGCCAGCGTGATGTAGCGGCCCTGTCCGCCCGCCGTGCCCGCCTGCTCGGCGGTCATGGGGTAGCCCATGGCGGCGGGGGCACCGTCATGCGGCCAGCACTGGATGATCGGCAGCCGCCGCAGGTCGACTTCGCCGCGACTCGCCAGCTTCACCACCTGCTGGCATCGGCCGCGTCGCACGGAGCGTGGGCCGATGCGCAGCAGGGGAAGGAACTCGCGCGCCCTCGCGATCATCTCGCCGATCGATCGTGGCGGCACGGGCTTCGTCAGGCTGCCGATGCGGTCGGCCAGGTGCTCCAGCCCGCGCGGGTGGTCATGCACGCCGAGCGCCATCTCCATGCGCCGCGCGCTGCCGAAGAGGTTCATGGCCAGCGGGAAGTCGCAGCCCTGCACGCGCTCGAAGAGGACCGCGCGGCCTCCAAGTGGTGCGCCCGCGGGATCGAAGGTGGCCGCCGAGGCGGAGGGCGTGGCGCATCGGCTTCGGGACTGCCGCTCCGCGATGCAGCCCGGGACCAGCCGCGGCGACACCGGCTCGCGCACGCGCGTGAGCTCGCCCGCGGCCTCGAGGGCGGTGATGAAATCCTTCAGTGTCGCGTGCACGGCCATGGGGCCCGATTGAATGTCAATCCGGGCATCGCGGCAACCGACGACGGGGCCGAGTGGGTGATTTGCAGGAAAAAGGGCAGTTTGTCTGGGAGCGGTGGTCCGCCCTCGTCAAGATCGCGGTGCTCGGGTGGCGCGGCTGCCCGCATTCGATCCAGGGAGGGATGCATCATGAGGCACGTTCAAGGTCCGGTTTCGGTCGTGGCACGGCTGGCGCTGGTGGCCACGGCACTGGTTCCGGTGGGTTGCACGCAACTCGAGGTGGAGCGGACCATGCCCGATGGTTCGCGGCAGTCGTACCGGTTCGTCGCCTTCAAGCCGACGCTGGAACTGCGGCCCGACTCGTTCCGCATCGCGCCCTGGGGTAGGACCGACGAGGGCTATCCGGTCGACATGCTGGTGCCTCGTGACGGCCGCGGCCGGACGCTCTATCGCGTCTCGCCGCCGGGCTCGGAGCCCATGTACTTCGAGTCCGTCCGCCAGGAGAAGCCGACCACGCTTCGCGAACTGCTCGAAATGCACCATGAACACATGCCCGAGGTGGCGCCCCGTGCCGCGTCCATGCACTGCCTGCGCCTGCGGGCGGATCTGGACCGCGATGTGGCCCTGCTCGAGACCTCGCGCGACGGTCAGGCCTGGACAGCCGTGTCCGCGGGCCCGGTGCCCGCGGTTGCGCTGGT
This sequence comes from Phycisphaerales bacterium, assembly GCA_044369805.1. Taxonomy (GTDB): domain Bacteria; phylum Planctomycetota; class Phycisphaerae; order Phycisphaerales; family SM1A02; genus SYAC01. Next base: position 1,040 of record JBILWQ010000199.1, on the reverse strand, counting down.
GGCGGCGCAGTGCGGCATGCGGCGCATCGAGTTCGAGAACGGCTACGGCCCGTGGAGCGTGGAAGCGGACTCCACCTTCCCGCTGGTGACCGTCCGGCTCGATGACGAGCCGGTGGCGGTGCGGCCGATCGGTTGAGTTCGCTGCGGGGTCGGCATGGCCTGGCGGCCTTAGACTGCCTGACCATGGCCGACCCCGCCATTGACCTGCGGAGCGTCCGGAAGACCTACGGGGGTGGTGTGCATGCGCTGCGGAACGCGGCCCTGCGGGTCGAGCCAGGCGAGATCTTCGGCCTGCTCGGACCCAACGGCGCTGGCAAGAGCACGCTGGTCAAGGTGCTGCTGACCGTGGTTCGCGCCACCGAGGTCTCGGGCACGCTGCTGGGAAGGCCCATCGGGGAGAAGGCACCGCTGGCGCGGGTTGGCTACCTGCCTGAGCATCACCGTTTGCCGCCTTACCTCACCGCCCGGCAGGCCGTGGAGTTCAGCGGTGCGCTGTCGGGTGTCACCAGGGCGGATCGCCGCCGCCGCGCCGAATCGCTGCTCGATCGCGTCGGGCTGGGCAGCTGGAAGGATCGCCGGGTGTCCACCTTCAGCAAGGGCATGCGTCAGCGAGCGGGTCTGGCCGCGGCACTCGTGAACGATCCGGAACTGGTGTTCCTGGACGAGCCGACCGATGGCGTGGATCCGGTGGGCCGCAAGGAGATCCGGGACCTGCTGGTGGGCCTCCGCAGCGAAGGTCGCACAGTCTTCCTGAACAGCCATCTGTTGAGCGAGGCCGAGCAGGTCTGTGACCGGGTGGCCATCCTGCTGCAGGGTCGCGTGGTCCGCGAGGGCCGACTGGATGAACTGCAGCGACAGGGCGCGCGGCAGGAACTGGTGGTGCGATGGTTCGGACCGGTGCAGGATCTCCCGGGATGCCAGGATGGCGGTTCCGTGGACGGCGATCCGGCGATCCGGCGCCATGTGCTGCCCATGCTCGACGCGGCAGCCGCCCAGCCGGCCATCGACGCGGCGCGCCGAGCCGGCGCCACGGTGGTCTC
>JBILWQ010000065.1:0-8325 GCA_044369805.1 Phycisphaerales bacterium | reverse complement strand
GCCTCCGACGCTGGAGGCGGCCGGCGGAGTCGCTGTGTGGGCGTTGACCAGACAACTCGGTCGACTCCGCCAGCCTGATTACGCCACGACGAAGGGCCCCATGAGAGGGTTCGTGCCCTTTTTCCGGGATTCAGGGGCCGGGATCCACCGCCCTCGCCTCGGCCTCCGCCATGCCGAGGGCCCATCGCCACTCCGGCATGTGCAATCGCCGGGCGACCACGAACATGGCGGCCACTCCAGTGCCGGCCAGGGCCAGCGTCCGGCCCACCGCCGCCCACCGACCCTGGCCCAGCGGCAGGGCCTGGTCGACCAGGAAAGTGGCCAGGGCCATGACGGCGGTGGCCACCAGGGTCTTCGCCAGGCTTCGCCAGACTGCGTCGTCCGCCAGTCGACCCATGCGCGCCTGGAGCGCGCGACCCAGCAGCAGGAGCTGGATGAACGCGCAGATGGTCGTGCTCCACGCCAGTCCGGTCAGGTTCAGGGGCGTCCAGATCAGGGTCACGTTGAGCAGCAGGTTGAGCGCCACCATGCTCAGGCTGATCCGCAGTGGCGTGGCCCGGTCACCCAGCGCATAGAAGGCGCGGGTCAGCAGGTGATTGGCGCTGTACGCCGCCACGGCCGGCGCGAAGGCGACCAGCACCTGCGCGACGCGCTGGGCATCCTCGGCCGTGACGGCACCGCCACGGAGCACGGCCACCGTGAAGGGCTGCGCCACCAGCATCAGGCCGATGCTGGCGGGCACGCCGATGAAAGCCACCAGCCGCATGCCCCGACGCATCGAATGCACGAAGGCATGCCGATCGTCGGCTTGCCGGGCAAGCAGCGGGAAGATGACGGTGGCCACCGCGATGCCGAAGACGCCCAGCGGGAACTCGTAGAGACGCGTGGCCGCGTTCATGACGGCATTGGATCCCTGCTGCAGCGGATAGTCCACGCCCAGGATCGCGGGGCCGACCATCGTGGGGTAGCTGGCGATCAGGCTGTCCATGAGCACGTTCAGCTGGAACACGCCGAGCCCCAGCAGCATCGGCAGGCCGGCACGCAGGGTCTCCAGGAGCGCCGCACGCTCGCTGCCGGGACGCAGCGATGGTCGAAGGCCCATGCCCCGAAGGCCGCGCACCATCCACGCGACCTGGGCCACCCCCGCCAGCAGCACGCCCATCGCCGCCCAGCCGATCCGCGATCGTGACGCGGCCTCGCCACCACCCGGCAGCCACCAGGCAAGCGCGGCGGCCAAGATCATGCCCACATTCAGGAGCACGGGGCTGAAGGCGGCCGGCCCGAAGCGTCCGTGCACGCCGAGCATGGCGCCGATGACCGCCACCACGCAGACCATGGGCATGTACGGCAGCATGACGGCGATGAGCCGGATGGCCAGCGATGCGTCCGGGGTCGGTGCGGGCCACACCGACAGGACCAGTTCGCCCACCACCGTGATCGCCGCCAGGAACACGGTCAGCAGGGAGAGCAGCAGCCCGGCGAAGCGGCGCGCCGCTGCGGGGTCGTCGCGTTCGAGCCGGGCGTAGACGGGCACGAAGCTGGCGGTGAGCGCGCCCTCGCCAAAGAGCCTTCGGAAGAGGTTGGGAATCTGGAACGCGAGCGAGAAGGCGTCCATGACCGGACCCATGCCGAAGACCGCGAACTGGACGGTCTCTCGCAGCAGGCCGAAGGCGCGGCTGAGCAGCGTGAGCAGCATGAAGGTGCGTGCGTGCTTCTCGATGGTCATGGGCGAACCCGCAGGCAGGTAGAATCGGGCGGATGCCTCGCGCGGCTGCAGGGTTCATGGTGCTGGTGCTGACTGCCTTCGCGGGCCTTCAGGGCGGCTGCGTGGCGCGTGCCGCTCGCCTGCTCTCGGGCAAGGGCGACGCCATGGTGCTGGAGAGCGACATTCCCGCCCCACCGGGCCTGGAAAGCCGGCATGCCACGGGCATCGACCAGCAGGGTGACGTGCTTTCCGGTGGACGCTTCACCTATCGGGGCTCGGTCCCGGAGACCGATGGCTACGCCGACGAACTGGTGGGTCTCTATGCCGAGCGAGGCTGGACCCTCTGGCGACGCGAGGTGGGACCGGGGCATGGCCGCGTGCTCTTCCGCAAGGACAGCCGTCAGGTCGAGGTGAACTACCGCTCGAACCCGGTCGACCCCGCCATGGGATCAGCCACCATCCTGGTGGGCGCGATCCCGGCCGGCGCTCCGCCGCAGTCGCCCCCGGGCGGCCAGGGCCGCGGTCCGGCCTGATCGCATGGACGCATCGATCGAGCCCTCGGCCACCCAGTCACCCGCAAGGAAGAGGCCCTGGCCGCGATCGATCGCGGGCCTGCGCGAGAGATCGACGGGCCACTGCCGCGGCAGGGCGTGCCGCACCACCTCGGTGCGAAGCAGCTGCCACCGGTCGATGGGGCCCTTGAACCATCGGGCGAGTTGCGCTCGCACCAGACGCTCCAGGCCTCGCTCGCCCATGCCATCGAGGGTGGCTCCCACCGTGCTTGCGGTGATCAGCGCGTGACCCGATGGCGCGTGGCCGGGCATGGCCGCGGAGAGGTTGACCAGGTGATTGATCGGTCCGGTACCCAGCCCATCGAGGTGCAGCACCGGGGTCCGCAGCGACGGCGGCAACGCCCGCTCGGGCACGCCAAAAGCCATCTGCACGGTGGACCGCCACGCGGGTTCCGGCAGGTCCGGCAGGAAGATCCTCGCGGTGGATGCATCGACCGCCAGGATCACGGCATCCGCCCGCTCGTCTCCCAGGCGCGTGCGCACATGCCAGCCATCGGGCGATCGCGCGAGGCTCTGCACCGGACAGTTCAGGCGGATCGACGACTGCGGGAGCGGGCGGGCCAGCGCGCGAGGAAGTTCGCCCATGCCGCCGCGGGGGATGGCCGCACCACCTCGGGCGAACATGACCATCAGGAACTCGAGCAATCCCGCATCCATGCCCAGCGAGCGATCCAGGAAGACGCCGCCGAAGAAGGGCCTCATGAAACCGTCGATGAATCCCCTGCCGGCCCGCTGCCGCCAAAGCATGGCCTCGGCCGACTCGCCGCGAAGGCAGGGCTCGGTGGGAGCCGGATGCAGCCAGGCGCGGCCCACGCGGCCCAGCAGGAATCGCAGCGCCCCGGGGCCCGCGATCCCGCCGAGAACCGCACGGAGAGGACCGAGCGGTACCTCGAATGGATGACCGACGTGCACCAGCCGACGTCCGTTGAACACCAGGGCTTGCCGGGGAAGGTGACAGAGTTCCAGTTCCGCGGGATCGACCCATTCGCCAGCCTCGGGATAGGCGGGAAGGTGGACCTGGAAGCCGCGATCGATCCGGTAGCCAGCGACCACGTCGGTGGCCACGCGACCACCCACGCGATCCGATGCCTCGAACACGGTGCATGGCACGCCCTGTGCCTGCAGGGTGCGGGCGGCTGCGAGTCCGGCGAGTCCGGCGCCGATGACGACGACCTGCATCGGCGATCAGCCCCGTTCGACCGCCGGCGCCACCCGCTCGGCCCACATGGCGAGCACGCTCTCGGCCAGACGACGGTAGTCGTCCGCACCGGGACACCGGGGGTCGTAGTCGAAGATGGTCTTGCCGAAACTGGGCGCCTCCGCCAGCTTGACGTTGCGCCGGATGGGCGGCTGCAGCAGACGGCAGTCGCGCCACGGAACGTCGGCGCCACGAAACTGCTCCAGATGCGATCGGATCTCCTCGACCACCGCCTTGCCGTGGCTGGAGAGCGACTCGTGCATGCACAGGATGACGCCCGAGCAGACGAGGTCGGGATTGAGGCCAGCCGCCACCAGCTGCACGGTGCCCAGCAGCTTCTCCAGTCCGCGCAGGGCCAGGTACTGCGCCTGCATGGGCACGAAGACCTCGCCGGAGGCGGTGAGGGCGTTCACGCTGAGCACGCCGAGGCCTGGGGGGCAATCGATCAGGATGGTGTCGAAGCGTCCGCGCAGCCGGGCCAACGCGTCACGGAGGACCGTCTGGACATCCTGGCGACCCGCCAGCTCGCCCTCGACCAGGGCCAGCTCCGTGTCCGCCGGGATGAAGCTGAGATTGGTCCGCCCCTCGACGATGCAGGACTCGATGTCCGGCGGCTCGGGCAGGAAGAGCGCCGTGGAGCTGGCGCGGCCCTCGTCCGCTTCCACCCCGAAGTGCAGGGAGAGGTTGGATTGCGGATCCATGTCCACGAGCAGCGTGCGCTGGCCCGCCGCAGCCAGCGCAGCGCCCAGATTCACCGTGGTCGTGGTCTTGCCCACGCCACCCTTCTGGTTCAGCAGCGAGACGATGCGCGGGCCGGCGGACATCGCGGGCGAGTATAGAAGCGGCGTCCCGAACGACCTCATCGATCCGGTGCGGCCACGACATCGCTGACGCTCCACCAGGCGGATGGATCGAGCCGCACCAGCGGGATGGGCGTCCATGGCGGCACCGCCGGCCCCGCGCACTGGCGGGTTCCCACGCCCCCGGGCGACCGCGCCACGCCCACCAGCATGGAAGCTGGACCAGCGGACGCCGCGCCGGGCCAGCCAGCCGGCATGGTGATCACGCACCGCCAGCGATCCCTGAACGAGGTCCGCTCCACCCGCGGCGTCACGCCAGGTGGGAGTCCCTCCACGGCGATCTCGCCCTGCTCCCTGGCCACCAGCCGTCCCATGACCCCGCCGTCGGTGCCCACCAGCACGACCAGCTCGTCGAGTTCGGCCAGCTGAGGACGGAGACACTCGGCGAAGACCTCCCACGCGCCGTCCGAGCGACGGACGCTGGCGGTGGTGGCGAAGGCCTCGGGCGGCGGCATGATCCTGCCCCTCTGTGCATCGGCGAGGCTCATGGGTGGCCGAAGCAAGCCCATCGGGAGCCCCGGCGGCCGGGGACGGGCGAGCGAGGGCGGCACCGTGATCCGGTGCGACCAGTCCCGCCACTCCAGCTGGATCGCGCCTCCACGCGGCGCGACCTGCGACGTGGCCAGATCCGGAAGCAGCGAGGGCGGCCGTTCAAGCGTCTGCCGACCCACGCCGCGAGCCGGCGCGCGGAGCGGCAGAGGCGGCATGCCCTCGGCATCGACCCAGGCCAGCCGAAGGATGACCTCCTCCGGGCCTGGATTGAGCGCAACGAGACGGATCGAGCGTCCGTCGTCGCTCTCGATCCAGACGGTCACCGGAGGCAGTGACCGTACCCACGAGAGGACCGACTCCATGACCTGCGCGTCGGAGCGCGAGCCATCCAGCAGCAGGCCCAGCAACGTCCGCTGATCCTCCGCGCCGGCGATCCACGCCGCGGTGGCGACTCCCGGTGCCTCGGTGCAGACCGCCGTCAGGCGAGACACGATTTCACGCGCGACGCCTGGACTGACCCGTTCCACCCGCTCGAGTCCCGCCTGCCAGAGCTGGGCCGCGTGCAAGGCCAGCAGCCCCTCGACCGGACCACCCGCCACCGCGGGAGGACGGGCACCGATCGCGTCGGCCATCAGCCACCAGCGGAACCACTCGGTCGGTGCCGAAGGATCGGGCTGATCGCGTCCTGCCATGGCCGAGAGCGGCATCGCCGGACGGCCTGCATCGGGCTCCGTCTCCGCCAGCGCGAGCCACCTGGGCGTGATACGCGTGCCGGCGCATCGCAGCGATCCTTCGAACCCGCGAGGCATGGCCGCGATCGCCACCGTTGCGCCGGAGGCGCGGATCGCCGGATCCGTGGGCATGGCGGATCCATGGCGGATGTCGAGTCGCTCGTCCGCCATGGTCCAAAACCGCTCCACACCCGCAGGCGCCGCGCCGATCCACGCCACCACGGCGTCCACCGGCGGCGAACCGTCGTCCAGTTCAAGCCGGAGCGTGTCGGGCCATGGCGACGCATCCCCTTCCACGGGCAGCACGAGCACACCGCCCCGAGCCACGACTGGCTGCGTCTGGGTCACCTCGATCCCGGCCAGGGCCGCCGAGCTGACCACGATCGCCAGGACTGGCGAGGACATCATTCGCTCTTCGCCGCGGGCTCGGCAGGAGGACCGACCTCGGCGGAGGGATTCGTCGCCGAAGTGCGACCACCGGCAGGCCTGGCGTAACCGGGCAGGCCGCCATCCCAGCGGACTTCGCCGGATCGGGAGAGCGGCTGGGTCTGCACGCGACCATCCGGCCTCCGACGATCGACGGGACCCGACGAGGTGGGCTGGCCAAGGCGCGGGTCGGGTCCCGTGGAGACGCGCCGCGTCTCGGGCTGCAGGCCTGGCGCAAAGAGCATGACAGCCGTGGGTCCATGACGGATGCCCGTGGTCCGCATGCTGCCGAAGTCCGGCTGCCCGATGTGAAACACGGTGCCGGCGGGCCAGACGGCGTACACGCGAGAGATGTCCTTTCGCTGCACCCGCACGTAGTCGCTCTGCTCGAAGACCGCGTACACGCCCCCCTGGGAGCGCACCAGCAGATCGGGTCGTCCAGCAACGCCGTAGAGGCGGGAGAAGCCGTTGCCGATGCCGAGATCGACGGGCATGACCCGAAGCGATGTGCCGACGCTGTTGATGTCGGAGACGCCCTGCTCGATCGGCACCAGGTCGCCGGACTTGGTGGCCTGGGCGGCGGCAGGCGAGGCCAAGGCCAGGATCAGGATGCAGGCAGTCCGGGGCATCAGGTCCGCATTGTAGATCAGCCTTCCGGCGGCTCCGGATCCACGCGGGTGGTGGCTGCCGGCAGGTGAACCTCACCCTGTTGGGTCAGGACCCGCAGCCCCCGCCTTGGCTCGCACGCCTGCACCACGCCCTCCACCGGGCCTGCCGGGGTCTGGAACCGCAGTCGCAGCCCGACGGTGCGATCCAGTTCCCGGTATCCGGCGGACAGCGACGCATCGGAGGTCCCGATCCATCGATCCATCCGCCTCACGAGCGCCAGGAGCACCGCGAGCCGGTCCACCGAGGCCCCCAGCATGGCCAGGCTCACGGCTCGGTGCGCGATCGCGGTGGGAAAGACCGATTGCCGGACATTCACGCCGATGCCCACAAGAGCGCCCCGGTCGGACCGTTCCACGAGAACGCCGCAGAGCTTCCCGAACCCTCCATCTGGCCGGACGATGACGATGTCGTTGGGCCACTTGATGCCGGTGCGAGCCACCGCATCCGCCGGAAGCGTCCCGCGGATGGCCTCGGCCGACGCCACGGCGGCCGCCAGGCCCAGTCGCTCGGCGTCCATGGGAGGCAGGGTGAAGGTGACGGCCAGACCTTCCTCGCCCGTGTCGGCCCACGCCGCGCCCAGCCGACCTCGACCAGCCACCTGACGGCCAGCGGTCACGACGGCGCCGGGCGCCAGGCCCGCTGCGGCATCCTGAGTGCTCGTGGTCTCGCGGAGCACGCGCACCTGGGTGAAGTGCGAGGTCTCGCGACACACCGCCTCGATCGCCTCTGGCCACAGGTCCAGCGACCGCTCGCGATGGCCCTGGGACTTCATGTCCACGGTTCACCCGATGTCCAGGCCAAAGTCCACCTGAGGGGCCGAATGCGTGATGGCACCGCAGCTGATGAAGTCGACGCCTGTGCGCGCGATGCGCCCGATGCTGCCTGGCGTGACGCCGCCACTGGCCTCGAGCTTGAGCCAGGGCGCACGGCGATTGCGCTGCCGCACCAGTCGCCGCAGGGTCGCAGGCGGCATGTTGTCCAGCAGCACCGCATCCAGCACCCCCCGAGGCAGGGCCAGGAGTTGCTCGAACTGGCGCTCCGTGTCAACCTCGACCATCACGAAGGTGAGCGAGCCCCGGCGACGCGCGGCACGGACGCCTCGCTCGATGACTTGACGCAGTCCCGTGGCGGGCACATGCGCCAGATGGTTGTCCTTGCACAGGAAGGCGTCATGCAGGCCGCTCCGGTGCGGGGTGCCGCCTCCATGAAGCACCGCGGCCTTCTCCAGTGCGCGAAGACCGGGCGTGGTCTTGCGGGTGTCACGCACGCGGGCGCAAGTGCCACGCACGCGGCGCACCATGTCCGCCGTGGCGGTCGCCACGCCACTCAGTCTGCCCATGGCGTTGAGCAGGGTGCGCTCGATGGCCAGGATGGACCGCAGCGGTCCCTCGAGGCTCAGGATCACCTCGCCTGCCCGGAAAGCGCATCCATCGGCCAGACGCGCGCGGAGCCGCACGCCCCTTCCTCCGATGGCCACGATGCGGCGGGCGACGGCGATGCCCGAGAGCGTGCCGGCGCCCCGGGCCCGGACCACCGCCCGTGCCCGCACGCCAGCGGGAATCATGGCCCGGCTCGTGACATCGCCTGCGCGCCCTAGATCCTCCGCCAGCCACGAACGCACCTGGGCATCGAGGTGCGTCCGTTGGGTTCGTCGAGGCGATGCCATGCGAGC
>JBILWQ010000064.1:0-8349 GCA_044369805.1 Phycisphaerales bacterium | reverse complement strand
CCTCGTCACCGAGGTGGTGGTGTCGACCGCGGATGCGCCCTGGCTCGATCGTCTGCCGTGGATGCTGGCGTGGGTCCCGGTGCTGGCGTTGGTGATGCTGCGCGAGTGGCGTGTCCGGCGGCGCATACACTGCCAAAGACAGCATGGCGAACCAGCGATCCACTGATCCAGGCGAGGCGGGTCCCGCGGCGCAGGCCGTGTTCCTGCTGGATGCGTCGGCGCACGTGGTGGCGGCCAGCGGGATGGCGGCGCGCCTTGTGGATCGCATGGCCCCCAGCCTTCGGGGTGTGGGGGTGACGCAGATCTTCTCGGGTCAGGCAGCGCTTGCGCATGGCTGGCTGGTCCGCCTGGCCGATGCGCGTGAGCCACCGCCGCCGCTGCTGCTTGAACTGGTGTTCGCGCGGAGTGACGGCACTCAGCTCGCCCTCGACGGCGTGCTCTACGCAATCCGCACGGGGGAGGTGAGCGACGGCGAGGCGATCGCCGGACTGCAGGTGCGTCCGAGCGCTGGTCTGGTGGTCCGCAGCGAGCTTCTGACCGCCCATCGGCGTCTGGTCGAGCGGGTCGCGGGTCAGCACGAACTCCAGGGCTCGCTGCGGGACCTGGCGACCTTCGCGGAGCGCGTGCTTCCGGGCGAGAGCTTCTGCATGATCACGCCCGTGTCCTCGAGCGGGCTGCTGGGGCGTGGCGTGGCACCCAAGCTTCCCGAGGACGTGACCCTGCTGCAGGAGGGCCATCGTGTCGGCGAGGTGTTCTCGCCGGCGTGCGTGGCCTCGGCCAGCGGGCAGCCCCTGATCGCGACCAGTCTGGCCGTCGAGCCCGGCTGGAGCCGGTTCGCCGATGTCGTGCAGAGGCATGGCCTGGTGGCGGTCTGGAGCCACCCGGTCCGGGGCGGAGAGGATGGGGAGGTCCTTGCGGTGCTGGACATCCTGCTGCCCATGCGCCGGCCTCCGTCGCGCGTGGAGACGGCTCTGCTGGAGGAGTTGGCGGGCATGGTCCGACTGGCCATGGAACTGCACCGACTTGCACTGCAGCTGGAGGCCCGGGGTCAGGCCCAGCGGGAAGCGGAGGCTCTGGCCGCCGAGAAGGGCCGACAGCTGAATGCCGTGGTGGACACGGCGATGGATTCGGTCATCGGCATCGACAACCAGGGCCGGATCACCCTCTGGAACCGGCAGGCCCACGCGCTCTTCGGATGGACCTCCGAGGAGACGTTGGGTCAGCCCCTGAGCCGGTTCATCATTCCGCCTCATCTCGTGAAGGCGCACGAGGAGGGCATGGCGCGCTTCCGGCAGACGGGCTTCGGACCGGTGCTCGGGAAGCGCATCGAGATCGAGGCCCGCGATCGGGCAGGTCGGCAGTTCTGGGTGGAGCTGTCGATCAATCCCACGCCCGGGCCTGGGGGCGGTTTCAGCGCCTTCCTTCGCGACATTTCCGAGCGTCGCCGGATCGAGAAGGCGGTCCGGGACAGCGAGCAGCGCCTGAAACTCATCGTGGATGCGGCGGGCGACGGCTTCTGGGACCTCCGGCTCGATGGTGGAGCCCCCATGGTCAGCGATCGATGTGCGCTCATGCTGGGCCTGGATCCGGCGCAGGCATCATTGTCGCTTCCGCCGGACCATCCGCTGGTGCATCCCGATGATCGTGCGGGCGTGCGCGAGGCCTGGAACGCCCATCTGCAGGGGCGATCGCCACGATACGAGAGCGAGCACCGACGCCGGCATGCGGATGGTTCGTGGCGATGGATCCGCGAATGGGGCAAGGTCGTCGAGCGGGGCCCGACGGGCGAGGCTGCGCGGATCGTGGGCACGCAGAGCGACGTCACCGAGCGGCGGGCGCTCGAGGCGAGTCTGGGCAGTGCGGAGCGGCTCGAGAGTCTCGGTCTTCTGGCCGGCGGCTTTGCGCAGGAACTCGACAGGGTCCTGGCGGTGATCCGCGCCAACCTGTCGCTGGCCAGCGTGGTCACCGACCTTCCTCCGCGCGCTGCCGAGAGTCTCGAGGTGGTCCAGTTCGCCGTCGCCAAGGCCCGATCCATGGCCCAGAGCCTGCTGCATCTGGGACCGGGCGATGGTGTCGGCGCGCGCGAGATCGTCAGGGCATCCGACAAGGCGCGTGAGGCTCTGCAGCTGATGCGCCCCACGCTCCCTCGGACTGTGGAGGTCAAGCTGGAGGATCTCTCGGCGGGTCAAGACTGGGTGGAGGTGGATCCAGGACGCCTGCAGCAGTCGATGGTCAACCTGCTGCTGCACGCATGCGAATCGACGGCGAACGCGGGCCGCATCACGCTGCGGATCGAGTCCGCTGCCTCGTCGCGGGTCACATTGTCGTGCATCGACCGCGGGCCTCCGTGGGTCTCGACCACCACGGTGCGCATGTTCGAGGCCCTGGGCCCGGAGGGCGGCCTGGTGGATCGTGCGGCACTGGGCATGGCCTCGGTGCGCCGGTTCGTCGAGTCGGCGCAGGGCCGCGTCTGGGCCAGCGTGACCGCGGAAGGCAACCGGATCTCGATCGAGCTGCCTGCCGCCATCGACCGCTCCCGACGGGACGCGATGAGCGTCATCCTGCACGAGCATCATCCTCTGCTTCGCCCCATGCTGGTCGAGGCCCTGATGGGCGAGGGGCATGAGGTGCGGGTTGCCGACGAGCCTGGCCAGCTCGACGCGATGGTGCAGGCTCATCCCAGGTCGCTGCTGCTGCTGGATGACCTTGCCTGGGACGCGGTCGCCGGATCATCGTGGCCGCTGTGGTCGCGGAAGGAATCGTGCCCTTCGCTGGTGATCATGACCGACCGCATGCAGGTGCCCCAGGCACCGCCCGAGGCGGTCGTGCTGCGCCGCCCATTCGTGTGGGAGCAGCTCTCCATCGAATTGCGAAGGGTCGCCCAGCGAAGGGCGCAGGAAGGACCTGCATGAGCGTCGATCCGGAGCCGCTGAGCGTGGAGGATTTCGAGCCGATCGCCGCGAGCCGGCTGGATCCCGTGGCCCGGGACTACTACCGCAGCGGCGCGTGGGGCGAGACCACCGTGGCGGCGAACCGGGCTGCATGGTCAGGCCTGTGGCTTCGCCCCAGATGCGCGGTGAATGTGACCGCGAGGGATCCCTCGACGGTCCTTCTGGGCTTGCGCATGCCCGCACCGCTGCTGGTGGCGCCCACGGCGCTGCATCGCATGGCGCATGATCAGGGCGAGGTGGCCACGGTGCGTGGCGCGGGCGCGGCAGGGGTGCCCATGGTCCTCAGCAGCCTGAGCACGTGCACCGTGGAGGACGTGGCCGCGGCAGCCGCCGCGCCGCTGTGGATGCAGATCTACATGAGTCAGGATCGGGGATTCACTCGCGCGCTGGCGCAGCGGGCGCAGGCCGCGGGGTGCCGGGCGCTCATGCTCACCGTGGACACGCCCGTCTGGGGGGTGAGGGAGCGGGACATCCGCAACCACTTCCGGGTGCCCGAAGGGATGCGGATGGCCAATCTGGAGCGGCCCGGCATGCCGACCGGGCACGCTGGGCGGGGGATCGGCGAGGCGCTGGGCTGGACCATCGACGCGGGGCTCACATGGCGGGATCTGGAGATGCTGCGAAGTGCGGTGGACGTTCCGATCCTGGTGAAGGGTGTCCTCCGGGGTGATGACGCGTGTCGCGCCATCGATCACGGTGCCGCCGGCGTGGTGGTGAGCAATCACGGGGGTCGCCAGCTGGACGGCGCCATGCCCACGGCATGGGCCCTGCCCGAGGTGGTGGCCGCGGTGGCCGGACGCGTGCCGGTGATCGTGGACGGTGGCATCCGTCGTGGGACCGACATCCTTCGCGCGCTGGCGCTGGGTGCCGCCGCGGTCCAGGTGGGTCGTCCGGTGCTCTGGGGGCTGGCTTCTGATGGTGCGATCGGCGTGGAGCGGGTGCTTCGAATCCTGATGGACGAGTTCAGTCTCGCCATGGCGCTGGCAGGGTGCCCTGCGGTCAATGCCATCGGTCCCGACCTGATCGCGCGCATCGCCGACGGGCGCGTGGATCCAGCCGCAGCGGTCTCTCGCTAGCGATTCACAGCGGGCCGAGCAGCCCCGCGACGGATGGCCTCGGCACGCTCGCGAGCGCGCGCGGCCTGATCCCCGTGACCCAGGGCGGTCTCGATCTCCGCCAGGGTGGTCAGCGCATCGGCCAGTGGAGCGAACTCGGTTCCGCGGGACGTCTCCGTGATGGCGATGGCACGCCTCTGCAGCGGCAACGCCTCCGCCGGCTGGTCCTGACGGAGAAGCGCCTGGGCCTGCAGGTGCAGGGTTCGGGCCAGATCCGGATGCGCGGGGCCCAGACCCTTCTCCTGGAGCGACTGCGCCTGCAGAAGCAGGGTTCGGGCGCCGGCAGGATCACCGGCATCGAGGCGGATCTCGGCCAGCAGGCAGAGGCACGGGGCGGTATCCAGGCTCTCCGGTCCGCCGCTGCGCCGGTGAATCTCGATGGCGCGCGTCACCAGGCTCTGGGCCTCGTCACGCTGGCCGAGTTCGCGGAGCGCATCCGCCAGGTTCTCCAGTGCGATGGCGACATCAGGGTGATCGGGGCCCAGCGTTGACTCCCAGATGGCCAGCGCCTGGCGGAACCGATCGGCGGCCTCGCGGGGCCTTCCCAGGTTCCGCTCACAGGAGCCGAGGTTGTTCAGCGAATCCGCAACATGGGGATGCCGCTCCCCGAGCGCCTTGATCCGGATCGCCAGAGCCTGCTCGTAGAGAGGTCGTGCCCGTTCGGGCTGCTCCATCACGTCGTGCAAGCCGCCAAGATTGCTGAGCGCCGAGGCGGTCTTGGGATGGTCGGGGCCCAGGGTCCTTCGTCGTGCGTCCAGGGCGCGCTGGAAGAGGCGTTCGGCGTCGGTGAACCGACCCTGGTTCACCCGCAGGATCGCGAGGTTGTTCACGGCCTGGGCCACGGTGGATGCATCGGGACCCAGGACCGCTTCCTGGATCCGGATCGCGCGCTCGTACAGCTGGGCGGCCTCGTCCATCTTGCCCGTGAAACGGCACACCTCGGCCAGGTTGTTGAGTCCCGATCCAACCCTCGGATCATCCCCGGGAAGCGTCCTTTCGCGGATCTCCACGGCCTGCCGGTAGACCGTCTCCGCCTCGGGATAGCGCCCCTGGGCCATCCGGATCGTTCCCAGCGTGTCCAGGCAGCGGGCGTGCTCGGTCGACCATGCCCCATGCAAGCGTCGCATGCTCTCGGCAGCACTTGCGGCCAGCGTTTCCGCCGTTCCAAGATCGGCATTTCCCTCGAGGATCAGGGCGATGGTGCGCTTGAGCTCGGCTTCGGTGTCGGGCTGCTCCCGGAGCATGCCGTCCTTGAGTCGATCGATCGCCTGCGCCATCGCCTGCTTCACGGTGAAGTCGCGCTGACCGCCCTGCATGGGATCGCCACTCGCCAGGGACTGGACCACGAAGTCCGAGATGGCCGTCGCCTCAAGGGCCCTTCGCTCCGCCTCGCGACGTGCATCGACGGCCTGTCGCCATTGCCAGAGCGCCAGGCCAAGCCCGAGCACCAGCGAGGTGGCCACGGTCGCTCCCGCGGCCACCCAGCCGCGATTTCGTCGGATGACCTTGCGCAGTCGGTATCGCAGCGATGGGGGACCGGCCTGCAGCGCCTGGCCCGAGAGGTAACGCTCGATGTCGCGGGCCAGATCCATGGCGCTCTGGTAGCGATTCTGCGGCTCCTTCCGCATGGCCAGCAGGGGGATCCACTCCAGCTCGCTCTGCAGTCGCTTGCGCAACTCGGACTCGCCAGCCTGACGCGACTGCAGGATCCGGGACTTGAGCTCGGCGTCGGCGATGGTCGAGAGCCGAAGGCTCGGCGCAGGCGGGTCGGTCTCGGCGATGTAGCGCTGCATCTCGCGGATTCCGCGGTCGCGCATGGCACGCACGTCAAGTGGCACGACGCCGGTGAGCAGTTCGTAAAGGACCACGCCCAGGCTGTAGATGTCGCTTCGCGTGTCGATCTCGGCGGCGCGGGCCTCGGCCTGCTCGGGGCTCATGTATTCGGGGGTGCCGACCATCTGACCGCTCTCGGTGAACACGCTCTGCGCGCTGGTCACCGCCGTGGCCTTCGCCACGCCGAAGTCGATCACCTTCACGCCGGGTGCCTGGCCCTCCACGTCGAAGGCGAGGATGTTCCCTGGCTTCAGGTCGCGATGCACGATCCCCTTGAGATGGGCGTGCTGGACCGCGTCGCAGACCAGGCGGAACAGGCCGAGTCGCTGTCGGATGGAGAGCCGTCGGCCGTCGCAGAACTCCGTGATGGGCAGGCCCTTCACGAACTCCATCACGAAGAAGGGCCGGCCCTCGGGCGTCAGGCCTCCATCGAGCACTCGGGCGATGCCCGGATGCTGCATCATGGCCAGGGCCTGGCGCTCCTGCTCGAATCGGGCGAGCACCGCGCGCGAGTCCATGCCCGGCTTGATCACCTTCAGAGCCACCCGCTGCACGAAGGGGTCTCGGCGCTCCGCCAGCCACACCGTGCCAAAGCCTCCCTCGCCGATCACGGACAGGAGTCGGTACGGACCGATCTGCTGGGGGCCTTCGGCCGAGGCCGCCGGGGTGGGGGGCATGGTGGTGCCGTCGGCCGCTCCACCGGCCCGCGCATCGACCGTGCGATCCTGGGGCGGGTTCGGTTCCATGGTCATCGGGCTGTAGGCCTGGGACCGGCCTCGTAGCGGGCGAGCGTCTCGCGGCAGTCGCTCAGCAACTTCTGTCGCGTGGCCTCCTCCGCAGCGTTCTTCAGCACCGGCCCGGCCTCGAGCAGGGCGACGGCATCCCGCTCCACGGTCACGGCCTCCGGGGTCTCCCCGCGTTCCCAATGCACGCGAGCCAGCGTGTCCAGCATGGAGGCATCGCGCCGATCGGTGAGGCGTGTCGCGGTGAGGGCATAGTTCAGTGACTCGTCGAGGTTGCGGTCGGGATCGCCGGCCTCCAGCCGTGTGGCACCGTTCCAGGCCAGCGAATTGAGCGTCGCGGCATCGAGGTCCGCGGTGCCCCAGGCGCGTGCCGTCTGCACGGCACCGCGTGGATTCCTCGCGGAGATGGCCGAGCGGATCAGGGAGCCCAGGCGCGAGGGTGAAACCGGCGGGCTGCCCGCGGTGGCGATGAAGCTCGGGCGATTCTGCTCACGTGAGGGATCCGTGACCCAGGTGACCGGACTGGTGCCGCGGAACTCCGCCCTCTGGAGCGGACCCAGCGGGTCGCGGCGACCCTGGCGGTCGAACTGCGCCTCGGCCATGCGGATCCTGTGGGGCACGCTGTCCCAGACTCGCGCCGAACGGTCGGCCGACGCCGTGGCAATCCGGGTTCCATCTGGCGAGAAGGCGGCTGCGCTGAGTCCCTCCGTGTGTCCGGAGAGGGTGGCGAGCGGGGTTCCAGACGCCGCATCCCACACGCGTGCCGTGCCATCAACACCGGTGGTGAGCACCGCGGTGCCATCGGGCGAAAACGTGCCGAAGGTCAGGGCATCGCTCGAGCCTCGCAGCGTCTGCAGGGCCTCGCCGTCCTTGGCGCTCCAGAGACGTGCCGTGCCATCGCCCGAGATGGTGAGCACGCGCTGGCCGTCGGGACTGAAGGCCACGCCTCGCACGGCCTGGCCGTGGCCCTTGAGTTCGGCGATCGATGTCCCGAGGGCCGCATCCCAGATCCTCGCGCTGCGGTCCTGGCTGCCCGTGACCACGCGGCTCCCGTCCGGGCTGAAGGCGATCGAGAGCACCGGCTCCGCATGGCCGGCGAGTGTGGCCAGCTTCTGGCCCGTTCCGGCGTCCCAGATGCATGCGGTGCGATCGCGCGAGGCGGTGGCCACGCGCTTGCCGTCGGGGCTTGCAGTCACGGCCGACACCCGATCCGCGTGTCCCTTCAGCTCGTGCAGCAGGGCGCCGGATTCCACGTTCCACAGCCTCGCAGAACCATCGTTGGATCCGGTCAGTGCCACGTGCCCATCGGGCAGGAACGCGGCGGTCCGGATCGCCTCGGTGTGCCCCCGCAGTTCACGAGCCAGAGCGCCGGTGCGCAGGTTCCAGATCCGGGCCGTGCCGTCGCCGCAGGCGGTGAGTAGGCGCTGGCCATCCGGGCTGTAGGCGGCCGCAAAGACGGGGCCCCCATGACCCTGCAGGGTAGCTCGGCTGGTGCCCGAGGCGAGATCCCAGAGGCGCACGGTTCGGTCGTTGCAGGCCGTGGCCAGTTCGCGTCCGTTGGGGCTGAAGGCCACCGTGTAGATCAGTCCGCCGTGACCTTCCAGGGCAACCGAGACCGGAGGCGTGGCGGCATCCCAGATCCTGGCCCGGCCATCGAGGCTTGCGGTGACCACGCGCTCGTCACCGGGCAGGAAGCGGGCGGCAGGC
>JBILWQ010000133.1:0-5844 GCA_044369805.1 Phycisphaerales bacterium | reverse complement strand
CCGAACGCACCGAGGAGCGGATCAGCGTGATGGGACTGCTCGCCCGCGAGCGATGCCGCACGGTGGTCCGGCTTCCAGAGCCTGCCGCGAATCCGGCATCCCGGACCTCCGAAGCCCACTAACCTGATCCCATGGCCATCGACCGCACGCGAATCCTGCTGGCCATTCCCGTCTTCAACGAGGCGGCCACCATCGACGGCGTGCTGCGTCGCGTGGGCACCTTCGCGCGGGAGGTGCTGGTGGTGGACGACGGCAGCACCGATGCCACGCCGGAAATCCTCGGCCGCCACCGCGTGACCGTGGTGCGGCACGCGGAGAACCGCGGATACGGCCGTGCCATGCAGGAGATCCTGCGTCGGGCCGACCTCGATGGTCATGACTGGGTGATCACCATGGATTGCGACGAGCAGCACGAACCCGCGCAGATCCCGGACTTCGTCCGGGCCATCGAGCAGGGTCACGCCGACGTGATCAGCGGCAGCCGCTACCAGGTGGCCGATCCTCGCGATGACCACGCCCCCGAGGATCGGCTGGCGGTCAATCGCGCCATCACGCGCGAGATCAACGAGCGGCTGGATCTCTCGATCACCGACGCCTTCTGCGGCTTCAAGGCCTATCGAACCGCGGCCGTCCGCCACCTTCGGCTCCACGTGGACGGCTACGACTTTCCCATGCAGTTCTGGGTGCAGGCCGTGGCGCATGGCCTGCGGATCGGCGAGATTCCCGTCCGGAGGATCTACAAGGATCTCAACCGCACCTTCGGCGGCGGGCTCGACGATCCAGCGGTCCGGCTCCGCGCGTACCGCCAGACCCTGCACGAGGAGCTGCGCCGCTGCAGGCACCGGCTCTCAACCCGGGCCACCCGCAGTCTTGGTGTCCGCACCCCCGAGCGACCTGGATGAACGGTGTCGAGGTGGTCGCGCGTCCCGCGACGGCCGCGGCGGTGCCAGGACGGATCGAGGGCCGATCCGTCAGCCAGTGGCGATCGGAAGCCCGTGGCCAGCTGGGGCTGATGCAGGCGCCGGTCGTGGCGTGCGGCCACCAGTGCGAGAGCTGGCATCCCGGCATCCTGGCGAAGAACCTGTGGGTCGAGGCCATGGCCGAGCGCGACGGCGCACAAGCCGTGCACGTCATCGTGGACCAGGACGGCTTCGATGGCATGCACGTGGAGTGGCCCGCCAGGGATCCCGAGGGCTGGTGGCGCATCCGGGGCCATCGCTTCGCGCCGGAATCGGGCATGGCCATGCGTTGCCCGACCTTCCTGCCCCGGGCGCTCGACCCGGGGCCCGGCGTCCCCGCCGAGGTGGCCGATGGCCTGATGCGCCTGCAGGAAGCGCTCCACCGAAACCGCGACGCCGCCGATGCCGCGGATCAGTCCACGCGGGCGTTGCTGCAGCTCGCCTCGCACGTGCTCGCCATGCCATCGGTGGTGCGCGCCTCTGCCCTGCTGGGCACCACACTGGGACTTCGACTGATGGAGCGCATGCTCGACGATCCGGTCGGCTGCGCCTCCGCGTTCAATGATGCGCTCGCCGTGGCGCCAAGAGCAGCCCGGCCACTCCGAGTCGCGGGCGATCGCACGGAACTGCCCCTCTGGCTGGCCGGCGACAACGGCGAGCGCGTGCGGGCCTCGGCCAGCGAGGTGCGGACGGCGCTCGCCCTGGGGCGGCCCGTGCTGCCGCGGGCGTTCCTCATGGGCGCTCTCGTCCGGACGGCGTTGGCGGATCGCTTCGTGCACGGACTGGGCGGATCCATCTACGAACCCGTCACCGACCGCTGGCTCCGCCGATGGCTGGGCTGGACGCCACCCGCCTTCGACGTGGTGAGCGCCACCCTGCGGCTGCCCATCGAGCTTCCCGGTGCGGCGCCGGCACCCGCCATGGCCTGGCGACGGGCCTGGTGCGACCCGGAACTGCTGGCGAGCGGCGGTCATGGCCCAAGCCCGTCGCGCCGGAGGCTGCTGGAGCTGATCGCCTCGCTCCCTCCGCGCGATCCGGCGCGGCGGACGGCCTACCGGGAACTGCTGGACGATCGGAACGCGGCGCGGCTGCGGCGAAGCGGCGAGCTGGAATCGCTCCAGGCTGCCGAGACCGCGGCGGGAGCGCGGCGACTCGCGGAGACGATGGCCGCGCGTCGAACGTGGTGCTTCGCGCTGCAGGCGCCCGAGGCGCTCAGACGCCTTCGGGACGCCGTGCGGGCGCGGCTGCCCCGGGCGTAGCCGCCAGCGGATCCGGGCGGTAGATCCGCACATCGAGCGCCCACACCTTGTCGCTGAACTCGTGCCCGGGCTCGTGGACGTCGCCCTTGTCGCGGGCCGCAGCCACCAGCGAGGTGGCCACCTTGGCGTCCAGGTTGTCGAGCATGGCCACGAACATGGCCTCCGGCGTGCTGGGCACCTTTGCCGCACCGTGCTCGAGTTCGCCGTGATGGCTGATGATCATGTGCATGAGCACCCGGAGCGCCTCGGGCGGAAGAGCGGCCCCCCGGTCGGCCGCGGCCTTGGCGGACATGGCCTGCAGCCAGACGGCACCGCGCACCACGTGGCCCACCAGGTTGCCGTCGGTGGTGTAGGAGAAGCCCTTCTCCCACTCCAGTTCCGCGGTCTTGCCCAGATCGTGCAGGAACAGGCCCATGAGCACCAGGTCGCGGTTGAGCGCCGGGTAGAGCGGAAGCATGTGGTCCGCCAGCTTCATCAGCTGCAGCGTGTGCTCGAGCAGGCCGCCGATGTACGCGTGATGCACGCTGACGGCCGCCGGAGCCGAGCGGAACCGCTCCATGAGCTGCGCCGAGCCCAGGTATGCCTCGGCCAGGGCCAGCATGCCCGGATGACGCATGGACCGGAGCATGGACGAGACCTCGTCCATCATGCCGCCGATGTCCTTCTTGGTGACCGGCAGCAGCCGCGCCAGGTCCTTCTGCTCCACGTCCACGCCGCGGATGGTCTCCGCGATCACCTGCACCTGGCCGTTGTAGTTCTGGGTCTGACCGCTCACGAAGACGAAGCCGGTCCGCGTGATCTCGGCCATGCTGGATTCCTCGAAGGTCCACACGCGGATGGCGGCCTCGCCGGAGGCATCGCGGATGAGGGCCTTGAAGAAGGGCTTGCCGGCGCGCGTGGTGCCCATCTGCGGATTCACCAGCGCGTAGACCCCGTTCACGTAGGCGTTGGGCTGGAAGTCGCGGATGGCCACGTGAGGCATGGCGCTCTCGGTCGAGGTCGCTGTCATGCGGCCAGTCTAGCCCCCGCCGATGGACACTCCCGTGACACGTCACGCTCCGCCGCGCATGGCGGCCATGGCATCCGGAATGCCGTCGGCGATCTCCTGGGCCAGCATGCCCGCATGACCGTGGCGGGCCGCCCACCGCACGCCGCTGTCCGCGTGCAGCTGCACCGCCAGCCGCGTCACGTCCAGCAGGTCCATGCCGGGGCTCGACATGCGCCGGGCGAACTGGGCCGCCAGCCCGGCGATCACCCCCGAAAGCGCGTCCCCGCTTCCGCCGGTGGCCAGCGCGGGTTCGGTGACGAGGCAGGTCCACGTGCGGTGCCCGTCGCTCACCACGGTGCGGGCACCCTTGAGCGCGACCACGCAGCCCAGCCGCGCGGCCATCGCTTCGGCGGACGCAGGCCGGGCCTGCGGGTCCACGCCATCCAGATCCATGGCCAGCGCCTGCGCCAGGCGGGCGAACTCGCCGGGGTGCGGCGTGAGCACCGCGGGCGCACGAAGATCCCGATGGAAGTCCACGGTGGCGGCCAGCGCATTCAGCGCATCGGCATCGATCACCAGCGGCACCTCGACCATGGAGGCCAGCCGGATCACCACCTGCTGCACCGCGAAGCCCGGACCCATGCCCGGCCCCACCACCACGGCGGAGGCCTTCGCGAGCGAGGGGTCCAGCGCTTCCGCGACCGCGGAGGGGATCAGTTCGCCGGCGGCGTCCACGGGAAGCGCGCAGCCCGTGGCGCTTGGAGCCACGGCAAGCGCCTGCGTCAGAAGCGGCGAGGGCATGGCCAGGGTGCACAGTCCGCAGCCGCTGCGGAGGGCCGCGCGAGCCGCGAGCGCCGGGCCGCCGAGCATGACCGGATTCGGTGCATGTCCCCCCACCACCAGCACGCTGCCGAAGGTGCCCTTGTGACCCTGCGGCTCGCGCGGCGGCAGCGCGATGAACTCACTCACGGGCACCTTCCATGATCTCGATGCGAAGGTTGCCCAGGGCACCCACCAGCGTGGTCCATGAGGCGTCTGCCGCTGGATCCGCCAGGGCCGTGGCGGCCATCGCGACGTGACCCGGATGGAAGCCAGGGCCGCCCGGCGGAAGCGTGGCATCCAGATCGATCCAGCGACGATCGACCATCGCCTGCGTCCAGAGGTGCCAACCGAACACCTCCCGCTCACCCGAGAACTGGTCGCACCACACCAGCCCGGCCACCACGCGGGAGGGAATCCCCTGCGCGCGAAGCAGCGCCGCCAGCAGCACCGCGTGCTCCGTGCAATCGCCGCTGCGCGAACGGGCGGCCTCGCTGGCGCTGGCAAGCGCGCTCGCCAGGTTCTTCCGCTCCAGATGCGTCCAGGTGGCCGATCGCAGCCGCTCCAGTCGGATCCGTGGAGCGGCGGGCGCATCGGCCAGGGCCGCGTTGGCGATCGCCACGATCACGGGATCCTTGCCGTCGATCATGGGCGAGGCCACCAGGAACTCCTCCGACGGCTCGCCCAGCGTGGTCGGGGCGTCCAGGTCGACGGTCACGGTGTGCACGCCGCCTTCGCTGGCCACCCGCTGAAAACCCGCCGAGGGAGGCGGATCCAGCGTGCCCTCGCGAGCCGACAGCCTGACGCGCATGCGCCGGAGCGAGGCAGGATCCCGAAGCGGCCGGTCGGGTCGAGCGAAACTGGCCACCATGACCTCGGGCGGTGGCGCCGCCTTCGCCAGCCAGCCACGGGCCACGCTCTCCGTGCTCCGCTGGCTCTCGATCTGGCCAAGGCCGGTGGGCGAGACGCTCCGAAGCAGTTCCCCGGCGGCGTCGCGCCACTCCACGGTGCCCTTGGGAACCAGCGCTCCCTCCAGGGCCCATCGCTGTGCCTGCCGCGGCCCCTCGGTCAGCTTCACCTCCTCATCGGCACCTCGGATGCACTTCACGCGCTGCGGCTGCGGACCCTGCGTGGGCTCGAAGACCCACTGCTCCAGCTCGGTGGCTCCCGCATCGCGGAGCCGCGCCGCCTGCACGTCGGAGGCGTGTGGACCCAGCGCTTCCGCGGGCGGCGATGGCAGCTTCCGCTCCGAGAGCCTCGCCCCATCCATCGTGCGCTCCAGCACGCCGTCGGCCAGGTACCGCCAGGTCACGCGGACCGCCTGTCCGCTGCCGGCCTGGGTTCGGCCACCATGGATCGGCGTCCCATCGGGCCCCTCCACGATCCAACCCGTGGTCGCCATGTCCAGCAGTGCGGTGCCCCGACCCAGCCGCAGCCGGGTCTCGGTCTCGGTGCGCCACCCCTCCGGCACGCGGGTCTCCAGCGATCGCGTCCAGCCTGCCGGGCGTCCGCCCACGCGGACCTCGAACCATCGCTCGGTGCGATCGGCCTCTCCGGCGGCGAGCAGCAGGACAACGACCACCAGCATCGCCGACCGGAGGATGCGGGACAGCGGCATGAGGTGGCCGCCCATGCTCAGGTCCTCTTCAGCAGCGGGAACAGGATCACGTCGCGGATGCTCGGGCTATCCGTGAGCAGCATGACCAGACGGTCGATGCCGATGCCCAGGCCACCCGCGGGCGGCATGCCCACCTTGAGCGCGTCCAGGAAATCCTCGTCGAGCGTGCGGAACGTGCTCTCCTCGTCGTCGGCGCCGGCG
>JBILWQ010000001.1:0-27237 GCA_044369805.1 Phycisphaerales bacterium | reverse complement strand
TCCGCGCCCAGCTGCGCCGCCAGCCGATCCGCGTCCAGCGTCGCGCTCATCACCACCAGTTTCAGATCCGGTCGGCCGCTGGTCTGGAGCCTGCACGTGGCCGCCACCGCCAGGTCCGCCTGCAGGCTGCGCTCATGGAACTCGTCCACCACCACCGTGCCCACGCCCTGCAGGGCGGCATCCTCCATGAGCATGCGCAGGAACACGCCCTCGGTCAGGAATCCGATCTCCGTGGCAGGGCTCCAGGCGGCGTCGAATCGGGTGCGCCAGCCCACCCGATCGCCGGGCCGCGTGCCCATCTCGGCGGCCACGCGACGCGCGACCATGCGAGCCGCCAGTCGCCGCGGCTCGAGCACAAGCACCCGGCCCGGCACACCAGCCTCCAGCACCAGCCGAGGCACCTGGGTGGTCTTGCCCGATCCGGTGTCCGCCGTGAGCACGAGCCGGGCCGAACGCCGCAGCGCATCCGCGATCTCCGCGGCACGCTCGCGCACCGGCAGCATGGCCTCGCCCGTGCGCTTCATGCCTTCACTTCGTCAGCAGCCGCGTGCGGACATCGTCCAGGAATCGGGTGATCTGCCCCTGCTCGCGCGGGGTGCTCGACGCCTGCACCTCGCCCTCCCAGACATCCATGAAGCGCGTCACGCCGCGGTCGGTCATGGCGCTGCTGCCCCGGGCGAACCGCTCTCGCTGCCTCTCGCCGCGCTCGCCCTCGCGCTTCATGTCCGCCAGGCGCTCCGGGTCGCTCTTGCCGCTGTCCTTGCCGCCCACGCCGCGCTCCAGGATGCGCTGCCACTTCACCAGCCACTGGTCGATGTACTCGCCCCGCTTCGAGGGCGGCAGCCCCATGTACTCGGAGGCGCCCTGGGCGAGTGCATCCTTCATCATGCCCTTCACGTTCTCCCGGAGCTGCTCGCGCGCCGGCTGGCTCAGACCGGCCAGGAAGGCCGCGGCCGCGGCACTCTCCGAGGGATCGAAGCCGCGGAACCGGTCGGCGAACTCCGTCATGAAGCGGATCCGCTCCTCAAGCGGGAGCTTCGAGAAATCCTTGACCGCCAGGTAGCCCAGCACGCCGTCCACAGGCGTGTCGAAGATGCTCGGGGGCGGGCGGAACCGGGTCGCCAGCCACCACCAGGTGCCGCCACCGAGCAGCACCGCCAGCAGCAGCGCAGCCACCAGGGAAGCCGCCCGGCGCGGGTCGATCCGCTCCAGGCGCCATCGCCACGACTGCAGCCCGAGCGGCTCAACCATCGGTGCCCTCCTCCTCTTCCTCGTCCGCGGGCGTGTTCTCGCGCACCTCGCCATCGGAGAAGAGCGCGTTGCGCGGCTGCCGCGTGCCGGGATGGCGATCCTGGGAGTCGACCACCACCGCGTACTTGGATGCCCGCACCGTGCCACCCTTGGCGCCCTCGGGCGCCTTCTCCACACCCTCGTAGAAGGTGCGGAGCATGCGCCCCTCCAGCTCGTTCCGCATGCGGGTCCGGGCCTTGTCGGAGATGTCGCGCTCGCTGAGCACCGTGCGGGCCACCTGCACCTGCACCTCGGGGGTGTAGCGAAGCAGTCCGGGCACGTACAGGTAGCTGGTGCCCGTCTCGCGGCTCTCCGGATCGAAGTCGGCGGGACAGAGCCAGACCTCGCTGGTCGGATCGAGGTAACCCTTCAGCAGCTGGGGCAAGCCGCCCTCGGGCCCCTGCTCTCCCACCGCGGGCAGCATGTTGCAGATGGGCACCAGGCCGCCGATCGAGTCCGAGTAGCTCCGAAGTGGAATGTGGATCTGCCGGAGATTGCTCATGCATCCGCTGTTGCGGCTCTCGGCGCGGATCATGCTCAGCGCCGGCGCCGTCAGGCCCACCAGAAGGCCGATGATGCCGATGACCACGAGGAGTTCGACGATGGTGAAGCCGCGGCGCACGTGACCATGGTAGGTCCCCGGGGCCCACTCACCCAGCCGCGATCTCGCCCTCGAACAGGGCATCGACGAAGGCCTCGGGATCGAAGGGCTGGACGTCCTCGGGCGTCTCCCCGACGCCGACCAGCTTCACCGGCACACCCACGGCCTCGCGGATGGCCACCACCGAGCCGCCCCGGGCCGTGCCATCGAGCTTCGCCAGGAAGAGCCCGGTGACCTGCGCCGTGTCCTTGAAGATGCGGGCCTGCGCGATGGCACTCTGCCCGGTGGTGGCGTCGAGCACCAGCAGCGTCTCGTGCGGCGCGCCGGGAATGCGCTTCGCGATCACGGCGCGGATCTTGCCCAGTTCGCGCATGAGACCTTCCTGCGTGTGCAGGCGCCCGGCGGTGTCCACCAGAAGCGTGTCCACGCCGCGCGAGAGGGCGGCCGTGGCCGCATCGAAGGCCACGCTTGCGGGATCCGCGCCGGGCGATCCCTTCACGATGTCCACGCCCAGGCGATCGGCCCAGATGGCCAGCTGCGCCACCGCGCCGGCGCGGAACGTGTCCGCCGCCGCCAGGAGCACCGAACGACCCTGATCGCGCAGCGCCTTGGCGATCTTCGCCACGCTGGTCGTCTTGCCGGAACCGTTCACGCCCACCACCAGCACCACGGTGGGACCCGAGGGCGCCTTCGCGAGGGCCAGGTCCCCGCCGCGCAGCCTCGCCTTGAGCCGCGACTTCAGGATGTCGATCGCCTGCGCGCCCTGCGTCACGCGGCCCGCGCGGAACTCCCGCCGCACCTCCTCGACCAGATCACGGGCCACGGTCACGCCCACGTCCGCGGACACCAGCGCCGTCTCCAGCCGGTCGATGAGCGCCTCGTCCAGGTTCCGCCCCATGAGCAGGGCCCGCACGCCCCCGCCCAGGGCCTGCGCGCTTCGCTGCACCCCCCGCTTCAGGGCCTCGATCGCCTTGCGAAACATCAGGCCGACCCGCCGCGGCTCTTCCACCAGCGGTCGAGCACGGCGTTGACGAACGCCGGGCTCCGCTCGCCGCCGAACTCGCGGGCCAGTTCCACCGCCTGGTCGATCGCCAGGGCATGCGGCACGCCGGCACGGTTCATCTCGTAGAAGGCCAGCCGAAGCACGTTGCGGTCGACCACGGGCTGACGGTGCACGGGCCAGTCGCTGACCAGCTCGGCAAGCGAGCGATCGGCCTCGTCACGGAACTCCCAGGCCATGGCGGCCAGTGTGCGGCCCTGCTCCAGCACCGGACCATCCGGCGGGGCCTCGGACTCGTCGGCAAAGTGCCCCGCGAGCGAGGCCTCGGAACCGCCCTGATCCAGCTCGTACATGGCCTGCAGCGCACAGCGACGGATCTCGATCCCCTGCCTCACGCATCACCGTCCTTCCGCATGTCGCGCAGCGCCGCGGCGGATCGGAGAGCCGCCCGCATGGCGAAGGCGCCTGCATCGCCCTTCTCGCCACCGGCCCGCTGCCGCGCCTGCTTGAGCGTCTCGACGGTGAGGATCCCCACGGCCACCGGCACCGCGTGCGCCGCGGCCACCCCGGCCAGGGTGGTGAAGACGGCATCCACGATGTGGCGATCGTGGCGCGTCTCGCCGCGGACCACGCAGCCCAGCGTCACCACCGCATTCGCCCCCTGACGGATGGCCTCGGCCACGGGCGCCGGAAGGTCGTACACGCCGTCCACCACCACGATGCGGAGATCGGCCGGCGCCCCACCCGCCTGCGCGAAGGCGGCACAAGCGCCCGCCAGCAGCCGTTCGTGGATCTCGCGGTGGTAGTCGCTCGCGACGATCGTCACGCGCACGCCTGCGGCCAGGTTTCCAGCACGGGGTTCTTCGGCGCGGCGCATGAGGGGGGATGGTAGGAAGCGGCGGACCCTTCCTGCAAAGCGCCTAGCATGGCGGCGATGCGGGCCCTGATGCTCAAGGCGCTCTCGGTGCTGCAGCTGGTCCGACTGCCCCTGGCCCTGGCCGTGGGCAGCGACCTGTGGCTGGCGTCGCTGCTGGCCCGCTGGAACGCGGATGCAGCGGACCGGCCCGTGGCGACGCTGGACCTGTGGCTCACCCTGCTGCTGGCAGGGCTCGTGGGTGGCGGCATGCTTGGTTTCGCCGCGGGCATGAATGACCTCCTGGACCAGCGACGCGACCAGGCCACCAATCCGGGCCGACCGCTGCCCGCCGGCCGCATGCGCACCTCGCATGCCACGCTCATCACCTTCGGCTCGCTCGTCACGGCGCTGCTGGCGGCTGCGCTCTTCGGCGACGACTCGCTCCGCGTCGCGCTGCTGGCCGCGGCGGGCCTGGTGGCGTGGAACCTGATCGGGCGCCACCTGCCGGCACTCGGCATCCCCATGATGGGCCTGGCGCATGCCGGCGCCATGTTCATCCCGTGGCCAGGGCAGCCCTTCACCATGCCCGCGGCCCTGCTGCTGGCGCAAGCCACGCTGACTGGAACGCTTGCCCACCGTCGGCTGGGGAAGCGTCCACCCCTGGACACGCAAGGCAGCCTTCTGCTGGCCATGCTCTCCCTGGCGTGCGTGGCGGGACTCCTCTGGCTGCAGTGGAGGCGCGGCGCAGATCCGTGGCCACCCGCGGACCGGCCCTGGCTGGCCCTGCTGCCGCTGCTGGCACTGGGCTGGTTCGGCTGGCTGCTCCGGGCCGCGGCACAGGCTCCGGCCCGCGAGGATGCCGCCCTGCTCCTGCATCGCGCGCTGGTGGCATCGCCTCCCGCCACGGCGGCGGCGTGGTGCGCATCGCTGGATCACCCGGTCGCGGCCGCCGCCTTCGCCGGCACTGCCGTCGCCTGCTGGGTGCTGGCCTCGCTGGCTCGCGAGGTGCACGCCATGCTTGCCGCCCCACCGGCCTGGCGCGGCTGAAGCCGATCACGGCCGGTAGCATGCTCGCGTGACGCGCCGACTGCTGCCGCTGATCCTGCCGGTGCTGCTGGCCGCGGGTTCGCCGGACCTTGCTCCGCCCCCGAGCCAGGCGGGTCTGCGCGACGCCCCGATCTCCGGAGACCGACTGAGCGGCTTCGTGCTGCCCATCGTGCCCGTGAAGGGCGATCTTTCCATCCGTGCCACGCGGGCCTTCCGGTGGAAGGTGGATGACACCCAGCGGCTCGCGATCGACGGCGATGTCCGCATGACGATCGGCGGCTACAACTTCGGCGCGGCCAGCGCCGTGGTGTGGATCAACCGCATCCCCTCGGCCGAAGGGGTGATCACCCAGATGGCCGCGTGGTTCCCCGAGGTGACCGAGCCCACGCGAGGCGCCGGCCTGGGCGTCGAGGGGCGCAACGTGCTGGTCACGGCCTCGTTCCGCGGACAGGTCAAGCTGGCCACCCCCGTGGTGGAGGACCGCTCGCCGGGCCCCGTGGTGACCGGTCCGGCCGACGCCCGTCTGGCGGAGCACCTGCGATCGATCGCCGCGGGACCCGCCTCGATGCGCGTGCAGCCGCAGGTCGATCGGCCCGTTCCACCGAAGGAGCCCGACCTGCAGGTGCAGCAGGCCTCGACCGCCCCGGCCCCATCCACCCCCGCGGCTCCGGCCACACCGGGGGCGGTGCAACTGCCCGCCTCCGGCACCCCCGCGTTCCGCAAGGGCGATGTCGTGACCTTCGCAGGCCGGGAGACGCACCTGGACGAGAAGCAGGACCTTGTCACCGTCACTGGCGGCGCACAGGTGGACATCATGGCCCGCGATCCATCGCTCAAGTCGGGCGAGATGCGCCTGGCCGCGGAGCGCGCCGTCATCTTCCTTCGGCCAGGCTCGGCCCGGGGCATCCGCGAAGGCGCGGGCCAGCTCGATGCGGGGCTGGTGGAGGGCGTCTACCTTGAGGGCGACGTGACAGCGACGGATGGCGCCTACGCCATGCGCGGCGGGCAGGTGTACTACGACGTCACCACCGGACGCGCCGCCGCACTGCAGGCGGTGCTGCGGACCTCCATGCGAAGCGGAATTCCCGTGATCGCCCGCGCCGCGGAAGTCCGGCAGGTGGCCAAGGACCAGTTCGAGGCCCGCGACGCCAGCGTGTCGCTCAGCGAGTTCTACCGACCCCACCTGTCGGTGGGCGCCAGCCGCGTGACCATCTCCAAGGGACCGGCGGACGATCCCACGACCACGCTCGAGGCCTCGCACATCACCATGCGCGCTGGCAGCGTGCCCTTCTTCTACTGGCCCTACCTCCGCGGCGACGCGGATCGACCGCTGCTGCCCCAGGTGCAGGTGGGCTTCAACGAGTACCAGGGCGTCACCGTGGGCACACGTTGGGATCTGTGGCAGCTGGTGGGGTGGAAGCCCCCGTTCGACATGGGTGCCGAACTGGGGAACGACATCTATTCCAAGAACGGCATCGGCCTGGGGCTTCGCCTCACCGGCACGCCGGGCGACCTGAACCTCTACGGCTTCTACGACTTCCAGAACACCGAGCAGAGTTCCTCCGGCGTGGAATACGTCTCGCCGCTCGAATGGCGAGGCCTGATCGATGGTGGGACCACGGTGGCCCTCGACCGCACCTCGCTGCTTCAGGGGCAGCTGGCGTGGACCAGCGACGGCGCGTTCGTGAGCACGTTCAAGCCCATCGACTTCATGAACCGCCGCGAGTACGAGACCAGCGGCTTCGTGAAGCTCCAGTCCAACCACACCGCGTTCGACACGCTGGTCAAGTACGACCTGGACCGCTACGTGATCAACAGCTGGATGCTGGCCAGCCGGCCCTACAGCGTGGCGAAGTACCCCGAGGCCACCTACCGGCGCTACGGGGATTCGCTCTTCGACGGCAGCTTCACCTGGACCCAGGAGTACTCGGCCAACGGCATGTCCATGCAGCTGGAGCGCGGCACGCCCAACGGGCTCACCGATCCGCTGGCCGCGCAGGCGGATGCGTTCGCGACCGGCATCAACGCCAACTCGAGCATCGGCAACCTGTACACCTCGCAGGGCTACAACGAGGAGACCTACATCCGCGGCTACACGCGGCATGAGCTGGCCGCCCCGCTCGACTGGGACATGGTGAAGGTGACACCCTTCGCCTCGGGTTCGCTGATCGGCTACATGCTGAACGACTTCCAGGACTACCGCACGGCCACGGTGGGGCCGGGCGGGCCGGGTGGCGTGGCCCGCGGTGTCTTCGGCGGCGGTGCGCGGGCCAGCGCCGAGTTCAGCCAGGAATTCGGGCAGGTCCAGAGCTCCACGCTCGACCTGAACCGGCTGCGGTGGGTGCTGCAACCCAACGCGGTGCTCTGGGGCGGCTACGACACCGGCGACAACGGGCAGTACCCCATCTTCGACCAGGATGTGGAGGGCCAGACCGGCGCAGCCGTGGCCCAGGTGGGCCTCACGCAACGATGGCAGACCTATCGGGGCGGTCCCGGCAACTGGCGCAGCGTGGACTGGATCATGCTCGACTTCGGCGCGGTGGTGAACAACGACGACGCGAACTTCCAGCGGCCCGCCAACGGCCTGGGCAACGTGGCCTACTACCAGAGCCCGACCCCGCAGTTCTTCACGTGGCGACCCGAACTCTCCCAGTGGGGCAACCACGCCTACGCACGCTCCACGTGGGCACTCTCCAGCACCCTGACGGCATACGGCAGCACCACCCTGCTCTTCGAGGACCGCAACACCGCGCAGAACGCCGGACAGGACAACTTCGCCCGCGGCTCGGTCGGCCTGAACCTGCAGCACTCGCCGGACGTCGCCTTCTTCTGCGAGTACCGGATGATCAACAACTTCTACAACAGCGCGATCTATCCCAACGACGAGCTGCTGCAGCCCGGCGTGACCTACCAGATCGGCAAGCTCTACTCGCTCTCGGCCAGCCCGCAGATCGATCTCGGGCAGGGCGACCTTCGGGCCATGAGCGCCTCGCTGGTGCGCACCTTCCCCGACTTCAATCTCGGGGCGAACGTGGGGTACAGCGTGATCACGGATCAGTACTCCTTCGGCCTGCAGTTCTCCATTCCCGCAGCCGGAGGT
Organism: Phycisphaerales bacterium; assembly: GCA_044369805.1. GTDB lineage: Bacteria > Planctomycetota > Phycisphaerae > Phycisphaerales > SM1A02 > SYAC01. Next base: position 19,343 of record JBILWQ010000001.1, on the reverse strand, counting down.
CGGGGGTTGGGCACGGGCAACCTGAACGCCGCGGACCAGGGTGCCATGGGCGGCCCGTGGTCGGGACTCAACAACGCCTTCTGAATCCTCACTCGCCGAAGGGGGCGCCGTCGGGGAGCCGCTCCCCCACGCGCTCGGCGCCGGCGGCGGTGAGCCTTCGCCCCTGCCGCGTCCGGGCCAGCAGGCCCGTGCGGAGCAGGAAGGGCTCCACCAGATCCTCGAGCGTGTCGGCATCCTCGCCCAGCGTGGCCGCCAGCGTCTCCAGACCCACGGGTCCACCCTTGTAGGTGCGGGCCAGGGTCCGAAGATAGGCGCGATCCAGTTCGTCCAGACCGAAGGCGTCCACGCCCTCCAGCTCCAGACCCGCGGCCACGGCGGCACCATCGATGCGGCCCGCGCTCCTCACCTGCGACCAGTCACGCACGCGGCGAAGCAGCCGAAGGGCCACGCGCGGCGTGCCACGGCTGCGCGTGGCCAGCGTGGCCAGCGCCGCGGTCTCGGCCTTCAGGCCCAGTCGCTCCGCCGCCCGCGCCAGGATGCGCTCGATCTCGTCCTGGGCGTAGAAGTCCAGGTGGTGCGCCAGGCCGAAGCGGCTCCGGAGCGCCTGCGTGAGCAGGCCGGCGCGAGTGGTGGCACCGATGAGCGTGAACGGCTTGAGCGGCAGGGTCACCATGCGGGCGTGCATGCCCTGATCCACGGTGAAATCCACCCGGTACTCCTCCATGGCGGGGTAGATGTACTCCTCGACCGCCGCGGGCAACCGGTGAATCTCGTCGATGAAGAGCACGTCACCGGCGCCCAACCGCGTGAGTGTGCCAACCAGGTCCCCCGCCTTGGTCAGCGCGGGTCCGCTCGTCACCACCGCGCGGGTGCCCATCTCCGCCGCGATCACGTGCGCCAGCGTGGTCTTGCCCAGACCAGGAGGTCCGTGCAGCAGCACGTGGTCCACGGGTTCCTGCCTCGCCCGAGCGGCCTGCACCGCGATGCGAACCCGCTCGACCAGCTCACGCTGCCCCACGTAATCGGCCAGCCGCTGCGGACGCAGGGCGGGCGAAGCCAGGGCCTCGCTCTCCTCCGGACGCTCCTCGGCAGAGACCAGCCGTTCGCGGGCCATGCCTAGAACGACACCTTCGGCGCGGTGCGAACGGCCTCGTCGGCCTCCTTCAGGAAGTCGATCGGACGAAAGCCGAAGAGACCGCCCACCAGGTTGTTGGGGAACACCGCCAGCGTCTCGTTGAAGCTGCCGGCGGCCGCGTTGAAGCCGTTGCGTCGGCCCGCGATCCGGTTCTCGGTGTCGGAGAGCTCGCCCTGGAGCCGCATGAAGCCGCCATCCGCCTTGAGCGTGGGATAGGCCTCGGCCACCGCGAGCAGCCGGCCCAGGCCCCGGGTCAGCGCCCCTTCGGCCTCGATGCGCCCGTTCAGGTCCTTCGCGTTCATGGCCGCGGCCCTCGCCTGCATGACGGACTCCAGGGTCTGACGCTCGTGCGCGGCGTAGCCCTTCACGGTCTCCACCAGATTGGGCACCAGGTCATGCCGACGCCGCAGCTCCACGTCGATGTCCGCGAACGCGCCCTCCGCACCGATGCGGGACCGCTGCAGGTTGTTGTAGACGCCGACGCCCCACAGGAGGGCGACCACGATCATCCCCAGCACGATCAGCACCACGATGAGCACGCCACCCATGGAAGCCTCCTTGCGCGTCCGCGCGGCGACAGCCTACCCGCGCCGGACACGGCCGCCCATGGCTTCGATGCAGGCGAACTCCGCGGCGGTGACGGGCGTCACGCTCAGGCGGTTGCCTCGCTTGAGCGTGGCCAGGCCGCGAAGCCGAGGTTCCCCGCGGAGCTCGGCCAGTTCCACGCATCGCTCGAAGCGGCTCTCGAAGCGGATCGGACGGGCCCACCAGACGGGCGCCTCTCGCGTGGCGCGGGGCTCGAAGCCCTCGTCGGCCTTGCGGAACTGGGTGGCATCGGGCACGGCCTCGCCGCACACCACGGCCGTGCCCACCACGCCCGTGGGCTCCGCATTCGAGTGGTAGATGAGGCAGCGGTCACCCTGGGCCATCGCGTCGCGAAGAAAGAGCTTCACCTGATGGTTGCGGATGCGGTCCCAGTCCGTGCGACCATCGGCGCGAAGGTCGTCGATCGAGTAGACGTCGGGTTCGGTCTTGAGCAGCCAGTGCCGCATGGCTCAGTTCCAGCTCAGCCCCTTGGGCCAGGTCCCGGGCTTCTGCCGCTCCGCGCCGGTGACCACGCGTTCGAGCCGGTGAATCGCCTCGGCCACCAGCCGGGCCCGGGCCCACGGATCATCGCACGCAAGCAGGGCGTAGCGCGAGGCCTCGTCCTGCACCAGGGCGGCGCCGATCACCTCGATCACCGCGTGCGTCGGGAGGTCGCCCCGCTCGGCCCACGCGGTCACCGCCTTCACGCTCGCCAGCCTTCGGACGCTCGGTCGCTGAAGCATCTCCCGCAGCATGCGCCGCGTCTGCGGCATGTGCGGTGCCGCGCGGCCGGGTGGCTCCAGGGGCCGCAGCACCGCCTCGCGGTAGAGTCGCTGCCCTCCAGGCTCGACCATCTCCACGATCCTGGCCCGACACACGCCATGCAGCACGATGTTGTGGCGGCCATCGGCCAGTCGCTCATGGCGGATGATCTGGCCCACGCAGACCGCGGGCCGCAGTTCCGGCAGCGAAGGTCGGCGGCCTCGAACCGTCGAATCCACCGTGGCCAAGGCGATCGGCCTCGCGGAGAGCACGGAACCGCCACCGGTCTCGGCCAGGCAGGCCTCCACCATCTGCCGGTAGCGAGGCTCGAAGACGTGCAGCCCCTGCACCGCGTGGGGCAGCAGCACCGTCTCCCCCAGCGGGAAGAGGGGCACGGGTCTCCGGAAATCCACCACGATCGAGTCGGCCATCAGGGCCGATGCTAGGCCGGCCGTGGACTCAGGCCATTCGGGAAAGGGCCAATCCGGCGCGGCCCCCGCGGTCCCGCCGCATCGAGACCAGCGACCGGTGCAGGGCGACCAGATCCTCGGTGTCCACGGAGCCCACGGAGAGACTCCCGAGCAGGTCGCCATCCACCACCGGCACCCGGCCATCCGAGAGCACCGTCATGCGGCGGAGCGTGTCCGCGTGGGCCCAGGCCTCGTCACCCGTGGCCGCCATCGGGGCATGCGGCAGGGGCGCGCCCCATGGATCCGCCTGGGGCGGTGGATCCACGATCGCGCCATCGCCATCCCGCGTCCAGACCTCCACGAACATCGGCACCCACGCCACGGAAGCGCGGAGGCGCTCCACGCGCGGCAGCAGCCAAGGGAAGGGATCGGTCCGCGCTCCCTGCCGCTGCAGCAGCAGGTCGTGCAGCGCCGCACAGGCCCCTCCGAAATCCCCCGGCCCCATCATCACGCGGTAGCCCGGGGCATCGACCGCATGCAGATCCACCGAGATCACCTCCACGTCGAGGTCGCGCACCCGCTCCACCGCCGTCGGCGAGAGCAGCTCCGTGCGCAACTCGATGGCCAGCGCACCCGCGGCCCGCAGCAGGCGGACCATGTCCGCCACGTCGGGGTGGATCAGCGGGTCCCCGGCGCCACCCAGCGTGACCACCACATCCTTCGCCTCGGCCAGACGGGCGGTCATGCGATCCATCCGCCGCAGCGTCATGGGCGGCCGCTGCAGGGAACCGAACCGGTGCGGACTGCTGAGGCCGCATCCGCGTCGACCGGTGTTGAGTTCCACGATGAGCTGCTGCGGAGGCAGCGTCGGTGCCGCCTCGGCCACCCGGGACACGGCCTCCACCACCATCTCCTGATCGGGATCGGAGTGCCTGAGCAGGAGCGGCTCCACCGCACGGCGCAGGCGAAGGATCGCCCGAGGCGTGTCCATGATCAGCCGCTCGCGCAGCGTCGCGACGCCGGTGGGAGGCCGCATCCGCTCCGGCTGTCTGGACCAGTCCACGCGACGCTCCAGCCACGCACCGATGCTCGGCACCTCGCCTGAGACCAGCGACGCCACGGCCTCTCGCGAGAGCAGGCATCCGCTGGCCCCCGCGGCACCCGGCGCGAAGTGCATCCACCGCGGTTGCGGCGAGACCCGGGCGGCACGGACCATGCCATCGGCACCCCACGCCTCGCGCACGGCGACCACGGGCCAGTCCGGTCCGCAGAGGAAGGCATGCGAGGCATCCGTCGCCTCGAGAGCCATCTGCACGCTGGCTGCATCCAGGACCTCGTCGAACACGCTGCGGCCTCCGAGTCCGCCGCGCCAGCACGCATCACACCATGCCCGCGCGGCCCAGCGACTCCTCCGCTGCAGCGGGCTCGCATGCCCGCGGCGCGTCATGAGCCGCAACCGGCCCTGAACGGGAAGACCATCGAGCGCCATCGAGGCATCCCATCCCTCGGGCACCACCAGCACCACCTGCTCCAGTTCCCTGGCCTTGAGCAGTCGCTCCAGCGTGCAGCGGAGCACGGTTCGTTCGCCCAATCCCGACGCCAGGCTGCGTTCCACGCCGGTGCCACCCCGATCGGGATCCACCGGCACGACGGCGATGGCTCGCACCGGCGAGCGCATCGCCTGAACGCCGGGGGTCGGCGTGACGGTACTCGCCGCGGTTGACGGGGCCGCCTGCAGTTCAGGCACCCGCCGCGAGGCGTGCCGCTGCATCGCCTCCTCCAGCGGCATCTGGTCCGTGTGCCGCTTGGTGCAGCCACCCTCCGTCGCGTCGATGACCATGCGACCGGCCCGACGGTCCTCGTCGAAGGCCGCCTCGAGCACGGTTCGCTCGCGTCGCAGCATGGTGTCCATGAGCACCGTGCGGCCTCCGCGATCGGGTTCGCGGAACAGGCCCCCCTTCCGCATGGAGATTCGTCGCGCGTGCATCCAGTCCCACGACCTGAAGGGATGGCTCTCGAGGGCCCATGCCCGATCCAGGGCGTGACCCGGCGCATGTGCCACGCCATCCACGAAGGCCAGATCGACGCCCGCCAGAACCACGGTGCCGCACCCCAGGTGTCGCAGCAGCAGGTGCGCGGCGAAGGTCTCGTCACCATCACCCGCCTGCCCCCGCACGCACCAGGTGCCCGGCGGAAGCGTGGGGTCCTCGGCCGCCTCGCCCCACGCCACCAGCACCGCGCCAGAGTCCGCCGCAGCCTCGGCATCGAGCGTGCGCGGGCGCTCGCAGGCGACCACCACATCCGGCCTTGCGCCAAGCCTCCCCAATGGTCCCATGGCATCGATGGTGGCCACCACGAGCCGACGACCCGTCCATCGCTCCTCCGCAAGCACGCGGCCGTTGCGCGAAAGACTGGGGCCGGCGGAGACCAGCACACCCAGGCACCCCTCGGCGAGCCGATCCCACGCGGCCGCCAGCGGACTCGCCAGCAACGATTGCCACATGGCCACGCGGTGTGCCGCCAGCTCGGTGTGCGGATCGGCGCTCACGCGGGCAGCGTATACCTGCATCCGCCCGCATGGACTGGATCCTCGCCCATCCCCTGTCGGTGCTGCTGCTCGTCATGCTGCCGGCGCTGCCCCTGGCCTGGTTCGGCGGATCGCGCGCCCGCCTGGCCTCGGCGGTGCTGCTGGTTCCGGGCATCGTGCTGGCCGTCTGCGGCTGGTCCATCGACACGCCGGCGGAGTCAGGCGAGCGCACCGTGGCCTCGCTGATCGACCGGGCTGTGGCGGGCGATGCCATCGGTGCCGGATCGTGGTTCCAGCCGGATGCGGTCATCCACTTCGGCGGCTTCGATCAGCCCGCCATGCCGCGCCGCGAGATCGATCGCGATCTTCGTTCGCTCGAGGAACGGCATCGAGTCGAGCAGCACACCACGCTGCTGCTCCGCGGGCGGACGCTCGAGGCCGACCTCGCGGAGGTCGATGCCGGCTGCCTCACGCGCACGCAGTCGAGCCAGATGCCGGTGCTGACCACGTGGAGCTTCCGCGTGCGCCGCCAGGCCGACGGCACCTGGAGGGTGGAAGCCGTCTCCTTCGATCGCCTGGCCGGATCGCAGCCCCGCCCGGGCATCTTCTGATCCGCCCCGCCTCGGGAGGCCGATCTTCCCGGCATGCGATCCGTGGTCCGCGTGCTGGTGGCCATCGTCTGCCTGCTCCTGCTCGTCGGCGGCGGATGGCTGGCCGTGGCGCTCGCGCAGGCCGCGCACCTGCAGCGGCAGGTGGTCCGCCTGGAAGAGGAGGTGCGCCGTCAGGAGGAACTGCGCAGGACCATGGCCGACCGACTCGGCCGCACACGGCGCCTCGGCTCGCTGCACGTGATCCAGCAGCATCGGTCTGGCGATCCCGCCGCCACGCCCCTCTCACCGGCCTCCGCGGGCGAGCTGGCGGACAGCGAGATCATCACCACGGTGGAGTTCATCGAGCTCGATGACCGGGGCCGCCAGGTGGGCAGTCGCCGAGCCCAGCTCCCCGGTCGGGTGGTCTTCCTCGACGCATGGACCGTCCGGTTCCCGCAGGACCGCGTGATCGAGGACGACCCGATGCGCGGCCGAACCGTGGCCCTGCTTCGCCGGATCTATTCCGATCGCATGCCACCGGCCCAGGGCGTGCCCATCGACACGCCCGGCAGCGTGCCCGATGGCTATGCGGCCAGTGACGGCGCCCGCTTCGAGCAGGCGCTCTGGAAACGTTTCTGGCGACTGGCCACGGATCCTCAGGCCGTCGAAGCCATGGGCGTGCGCGTGGCGCAGGGCGAAGCGGTCTACAAGCCGACCGTGCCCGGCCAGCGCTTCGACGTGGAACTGGAGAGTTCCGGCGGACTGACGCTTCGACCCGCGCCCTGACCCGCGGCTACCTTGGCGTCATGTCGGTCATCGACCTGCGATCGGACACCGTCACACGCCCCACGCAAGCCATGTGGGAGGCCATGCGGCACGCCCCGCTGGGCGATGACGTGCTCGGGGATGAACCCACGGTGGCGCGCCTGGAAGCCGAGGTGGCCAGGCGACTGGGCAAGGCCGCCGCGCTCTTCGTGCCCAGCGGCACCATGGCCAACCAGCTCGCCATCCGCTGCCATTGCCAGCCCGGCGACGAGATCGTGGCCCACCGGGAGAGCCACATCATCCACTACGAGACCGGTGCTCCCGCCGCCATCTCGGGCTGCATGATCCGGCCGCTCGAGGGGCCGGGTGGGCTGTTCGATGCGGCGGCCGTGCGTTCGGCCCGACGCCACCGCGACATCCACTCGCCCCACCCGCGACTGCTGGTCGTGGAGAACACGCACAATCGAGGTGGCGGCACCCTCTGGCCGCTGCAGACGCTGCGCGAGGTCGCGCAGGCCGCCCACGAGGATGGCCTGGCGGTGCACATCGATGGCGCCAGGCTCTGGAACGCGTGCGTGGCCTCGGGCCATGCGCCGGCCGAGTTCGCGGCGCATGCCGACAGCGTGAGCGTGTGCTTCTCCAAGGGTCTGGGCTGTCCCGTGGGCAGTGCGCTGGCCGGTTCGGAGGATCTCGTCGCGCGTGCCCGTCGCTTCCGCAAGATGCTCGGCGGCGGCATGCGCCAGAGCGGCATGCTCGCGGCGGCGGCGCTGCACGCGCTCAGCCACCACATCGATCGCCTCGAACAGGATCACGCCCACGCGCGCAGGCTGGCGTCGCTCGCCGCCACCGTGCCGGGCATCCAACTGCCCTGTCCAGCGGAGGCCATCCCCACCAACATGGTCTTCCTGCATGTCGATGCACGCCGACTCGGGGCGCTCGAACTGCAGGCCCGGCTTGAGCGGGCCGGCGTGCTGACGCTTGCCCTGGACCCCACGCGGCTGCGGCTGGTCACCCACCTGGACATCGGGCCCGCCGACATCGAGCGCGCCGGCGAGGCAGTGCGGGCAGCGATGCAGGCCTGACCTGGAACGGGTTCTCGGACGGAACGCAAGATTGCCTTCCAATTATGGGGATTCCCCGCTTGTTCCAGCGCGGGTTGGCGACACAATCGAGGGCCCTGCAGGAGTTCCCGTGAGGTCCATCATTCTCGTCCCACTGCTTGCCGCGCTGGCCACGGCCGCCCCTTCGTCGGGCCAGGGCTGCTGCTGTGCCCCGCAGACTGGTGCGGGCTGCGCGGATGTCTCCTGCCAGGATGCGGTCTGCGCCATCGACGACTTCTGCTGCACCATCCAGTGGGATGCCACCTGCGTGGACATGGCGAACACCGCCTGTGCGGCACCGCTGCTCTACTGCATGGACGCCAACGACAACGGTGAACCGGACGTGTGCTCCGCCGTGCCGCTGGACCCCACCGACTGCGATGGCGACGGCGCACCCGACATCGAGCGACTGGGACCCTTCGGTGCCAACCCGTGGGTCGGCGCCGACTTCGGCACGCGTGTCTTCGAGACCGCCGCGAACTGGTCCCTCGGGCGTCCGGGCACGCTTTCCAACAGCTCGGTGCTCATGCCCTTCTATCCGGAGTATCCCTACGACTCGCTGGAATTGCAGGCCGGGTGCGACAACGCGGTGGGCACCCTCTCGTTCACGTCGGTGGCTTCGGCAGGACAGATCCGCGACTTCCGCCTGGAGCTGGGGAACCACACGCTCGTGGTCGCCGGCAGTTACCAGGTTCCGCAGCATCTCCGCTTCGCCGGCGACGGTTCCACCCGGACGCAGCGTGCCGAGATCGCGCATGGCACCGTCCGGAACCTGAGTCGTGCGTGGACGCAGCTCGCCATCGACGATCTCTACCAGTTCACGCTCGATGGCGTTCAGTTCGAGGCCACGGGGCTCATCCTGACGGAGACGCCCGATCGACCGGATCGCTGGTCGCTGGTGCTTTCGCAGAGTGACCTCGCACTCCAGGGCATCTCGTTCCAGCTCGACCCCAAGCGCCGCGAGGAGAACACCGAGACGCGCCTGACCCTGGTCGAGGCCGACGTCGATCTCTCCGGCGGTTTCGCCGACCTGACCATCCCCTCGTACCTCGATCTCATCGTCGAGACGCCCATCGGCGCGGACCCGTCGACGTCCGAGAGCCGCATCCTGCTGCATCCGGCGGGCACGCTCGCCCTCAGCGGCGGTGACGGCGAGTGGCGACCCTCCTCCACGTCGCTCCGGGGCGCCCTGGCGGTGCAGGGCAGGGTCGAACTGGCCGGTTCGCTCGACGGCGTTCTGCATTGCCTCGACGGCGACTGCGCCGACGGCGTGGGCTCGCTGGCGGCCACGCATCTGGTCTATCCGGCGGGTCCCGACGCGAACATGCGTTGGCAGGTGGACCTCTCTGGCCGCAGCACGACCGGCCCTCGTGTCGCGCTCGAGGCGAACGCCTCGGCCGACATCGGTGGACTCCTCGGCCTCGAGTGGTCGCTGAACACCCTGGCACCGCCCATGCCGGACTACACCTTCACCATCCTTCGCAACCACGGCACGTGGGCAGGCCTTGGAAGGAACTTCGATGTGGTCCGTGTCTGGCCGGAGGTGCTGCCCACGGACTTCTTCGTGAGCGTGGCCTGGGATGGCGGCACGGACCTGAAACTCACGGTCAACCGGGGATCGATCATCAGCCCGAGCGTCCAGGCGGGCGCGTCGTTTGGTCTCACCCCCCTGAAGACCTGCGCGTTCGAGGTGCCCTCGGGCTCAGGCAGCGAGATCATCAATCTCATCGGCAGTGAAGTCCCGGGCCGACCGGGAAAGCTGGTTGTGCTGGACCGCCAGGTCGACGGTTCCTATGCCCCGGTGACCCAGACCCCCATCCCCGCGAATGCCCGCGACATGGATGTCGGAGATCTCGATGGCGACGGCACGCTCGACGTGGTCACCTGTCACAACGATCCACCGATGCTGGTCACCCACCGTCTGGTGGGAGGATCGTTCCAGACCTACTGGACCCGCGACAACTACATCCAGGGCACCCAGCTGAACTGCGTGGCGGTCCTGGCGACCTCCGGCGCCAAGGCAGGAAGCAAGCGGCCGGCAGGCGCTTCCGTGGCCGTGGGCAAGTCCTCCTCGGATGGCGAGTCGGTCGAGGTCGTCGAGGCCAACTCGGGCTCCTTCGAGTCCGACAACACCCTCGCAGGCTCCGCCCGGACCATCCGGGGCACCGATATCGACGACGACGATGATGTCGATGTGGTGGCCGGCGGCTCCTCGACCGCTTCAAGCCTGACCAAGTCCACCCTGGTCACCAATGGCTTCGTTCAGGTGCTTCGCAATCAGGGTGGCCAGTTGCAGGCCACCACGGCGGCGTCCACCGTGGGCGTGCCGGTGGACATGGATGTGGCCGACCTCGATGCCGACGGCCTGGCCGACGTGCTCGTGGCCTGCGACAACTTCCCGGCTGGCGCCTCCTTCCCCGTGGGCGCTCGGCCCTCGGCGGCACTGCTGCGCGGTGCGCCCTCGGGACTTCGGCCCCCCACGCCGCTCGATCCGGGCGATCCGTCCGCGGTGGGCGTTGGCGTCCGCGTGGTCGACGCCGACGTGGATGGCAAGCCCGACATCGCGGTGTCCTGGCAGGGTGCCGCGAGTGGCGGTGCAAGCATCTTCCCGATCCGGGACCGGCGGACGGAAGGTGGCCTGGCGCTTGGCCGCTCGTTGCCCATCGTGTCCGGCCGACCGGTGATCGGTCTGGCGCGCGATGGCCGAGGCTCGCTCATCACCGTGGCCATGCCAGCGGTGTTCAGCGACTCGGTCGACCTCATCGCCACGGACTTCTCGGCACCGGCCATCCCGGGTGACCTCGACGGCAGCGGCAGCGTTGACGCCGGCGACATCGGATCCCTGCTGATCCTCTTCGGGCCCTGCACGCCCGGCGACCCCTGCCCGGGCGATCTCGATGGCAGCGGCGAGGTGGACGCCGGCGACATCGGCTCCCTGCTGATCCTCTTCTCCTGAGGACGCGGGCCCGCGAAGGCCGTAGCCTCTCGCCATGCTCACCGACCCACGCGTCCGCAAGCTCGCGGAACTGCTCGTGAACCACTCCGTCCGCACCGGCGCAGGCGACCATGTCCTCATCGAGACCTTCGACTGCCCCGATTTCGTGGCTGCCGCGCTCGTGGAGCAGGTCCAGAAGGCCGGCGGACACGCGCACGTCGCCCAACGCAGCATGCGCGTCATGCGGGCCCTGAACCTCGGCGGCGAGGAGGCCCTGCGCACCTGGGGGGCTTATGACCTGGAGCGCATGAAGCGCATGCAGTGCTACATCGGCATCCGGGGCGCCGACAACGCCAGCGAGATGTCGGGCGTCCCGGACGCGCAGATGAAGGCCTGGGGCCGCCTCTACGCCAAGCCCGTGCACTTCGACCAGCGCGTGAACCACACCCGATGGTGCGTGCTGCGGTGGCCCAGCGCCAGCATGGCCCAGCTGGCCCAGCGCAGCACCGAGGAGTTCGAGGACTTCTACTTCCGTGTCTGCACGCTCGACTACGCCCGCATGAACGCGGCCGCCCAGCCCCTGGTCGATCGCATGAAGCGCACCGACCAGGTGCACATCAAGGGCCCCGGCCCCACCGATCTCCGCTTCAGCATCAAGGGCATCGGCGTGGTGCCCTGCTGCGGCGACCGCAACATCCCCGATGGCGAGGTCTTCACGGCGCCCGTGCGCGACAGCGTCGAGGGCGTCCTGCAGTACAACACCCCCACCCTGCACAACGGCAACTCGTTCAGCGACATCCGCCTGGAGTTCCGCAAGGGCAAGGTGGTGAAGTGCGACTGCGCGGGTGGCGACCGCAAGCTGCTCGAGAGCATCTTCGACACCGACGAGGGTGCCCGCTACATCGGCGAGTTCGCCATCGGCTTCCACCCGCACATCCGAGAGGCCATGAAGGACATCCTCTTCGACGAGAAGATCGCCGGCAGCTTCCACTTCACGCCCGGTCGCTGCTACGAGGAGACCGAGAACGGCAACCGCAGCGAGATCCACTGGGATCTGGTCTGCATCCAGCGGCCCGAACACGGCGGCGGCACCATCGCCTTCGACGGCGAGGTGATCCGGCGCGATGGCCTGTTCACGGTGAAGGACCTCGAGGGCCTGAACCCCGACCGGCTCGGCGCGCTGTAGCGCCGCTCAGGGCCGCTTCGGCGCGGGCGGCTTCGAAGGTTCCGCCGCGGAGCCCTGCTCGATGGTCCGCTCGATCTGCCGGTTGTACTCCGCCACTTCCTTCTGCAGGTCCTCGGCACGGTCCATGGCCTTGCCATAGGTGCTCGTGCGACGGCCCGATGGGGCCTGACCGTTCGGCTGCGGCGCAGACTCCTCGCAGGCCCCAAGCACGCTCAGGATCATCGCGACAATCGCCCGACGAGCGGCCATGTCAGCAACCCGGCTTCGGCACGGCCTCGCCCTGCACAGGCTGCGAGCCGGAGGGGACATTCGCAGGGGGCGCACCCGGCGGTGGCATGTCCGCATCCACCAGCTCCACGTCGAAGATGAGCGTGGCCTTGGGCGGGATCTGAGGCGGTCGTCCCATCTCGCCGTAGGCCAGGGCCCACGGAATGATCAACTTCCGCTTCTCACCCACCTTCATGGCCGCCACGCCTTCGGACCATCCCTTGATCACGCGGTTGAGCGGAAACTCGATGGGCTTGCCGGTCTTGGCATTGCTGTCGAACAGGGTGCCGTCGACCAGGTAGCCGGCATAGTTCACCTTCACCCGCGAGTCGGCGCCCTTGGGCTGGGCGCCGGTGCCCTCCTGCATCACGATCCAGCGAAGTCCGCCCGGCGTGCCCTGCATCGCGGACTCCGTGGACTCGCCGGGGAAGCGGGGTTGCAGCGTGTCGGAGACGATCGACCCATCGACGGCGTTCACCACCACCTGGTGCGCCTTGCCCTGCGCGAACACCATCACGCGCCAGTTCGGGGTCTCGCCGTTGGCATCGAGCGCCAGCAGTCCCACCTTGCCCGGCACCTTCGCCAGGGCCGCAGCCGACGCCTCGGCGGCACCCAGCCTCGCCATGCTCAGGGCGCCGGTCTCTGCGTCCACGGTGGCACGCTTGGACATCCCGCCGTCGACCACGATCACCTCGTAGGCCTTCCGGCCACCCTCGTCGACCAGACGGATCGCGCTGACCTTGCCCCCCGCCTTCTCGGCAATCGCGGCCGCGGCAGCCATGTCCACCTTCAGGCCACCCAGCACCGACTCCATCTCCACTGGATCAGGCGGCAGCGTGGCGTAGTCGCCTTCCGGCGGCGGCGAGGCGAACGCGGAGGCGGCAATCAGCAGGGTCGTTGCAATCAGGTGGCGCGGCATGTTTCTCTCCGTGGAAAGTGCGAAGCACGGATCCTACCCCGCCCGTGCCCGGGAAGTCTCAGGCCCCGCGGGCCTTCTCGATGGCCAGCACTTTCTGCAGCCGCCGTTGGTGACGGGGCTCGCCGGTGAATCGGGCGGCCAGGAAGGCGCGGACCATCTCCTCCGCCACCGCGGCACCCACCACGCGGCCACCGAGCACCAGCACGTTCATGTCGTCGTGCTCCACCCCCTGGTGAGCCGAGTAGTGGTCCATGCAGTTGCCGGCACGGATGCCGTCCACCTTGTTGACCGCCACGCTGGCGCCAATGCCGCTTCCGCAGAGGAGCAGGCCTCGCTCCGCGCGGCCGCTGGCCACGGCACGTCCGAGCGCCAGCGCAAAGTCCGGGTAGTCGTCGTTGGGGTCGTCGGCATGCGCCCCTAGGTCGAGCACCTCGTGACCCAGCTGCGCCACGAGCGGATGGATCGCCCGCTTCAGGGACAATCCCGCGTGGTCCGAGGCGATCGCGACCTTCACCGGCCACCCGCCCTGGCCACGCGGGCCATGGACGCCTTCACCGCCTCCACCACCTTTGCGGGCGTGAAGCCGAAGTGCTCGATCACCTGCTTCGCGGGGGCGCTGGCCCCGAAACTCCGCATGCAGACCGTGGTCCCCTCAAGACCCACCCATCGGCCCCAGCCGAAGTCGGCGGCCATCTCCACCGCGGTGCGCGCGCGCACGGTGGGCGGCAGCACCTGGTCGCGGTACGCCTCATCCTGCCGCTCGAAGAGTTCCCAGCACGGCATGCTCACCACACGCACCCGCACGCCCTCCTGGGCCAGTTGCGTCTGAGCGGCCAGCGCCAGGTGGATCTCGCTGCCGGTGGCGATCACGATCGCCTGAGGCGACCCTCCCTCGGACTCGCTCAGCACATAGGCACCGCGGGCACACCCCGAGGCGGCGCCGAACTTCGTGCGGTCCAGCGTGGGCAGGTCCTGCCTTGACAGCGCCATGATGCTCGGTCCATGGAACTGCATGGCCGATCGGTAGCACTCCGCCACCTCGTTCGCGTCGCCCGGCCGGAACACGCACACACCCGGAATGGCACGAAGGCCCGGCACCTGCTCGATGGGCTGGTGGGTGGGTCCATCCTCCCCCACGCCGATCGAGTCGTGCGTGAAGATGAAGAGCACCGGAAGTTCCATGATGCTGCTCAGCCGCATGGATCCTCGCATGTAGTCGCTGAAGATCAGGAAGCCGCTGCCATACGCCCGCAGGCCGCTGAGGGTCAGGCCATTGCAGATGGCGCCCATGGCATGCTCACGGATGCCGAAGTGAAGGTTTCGGCCCCCCGGCGTGGCGTGCTGGAAACTCTCCTTGGCCCCATCGAAGGTGAGCAGGGTCTTCGTGCTCGGGGCAAGGTCCGCGCTGCCGCCAACCATCCAGGGCACGCCCTGCGCGATCGCGTTGAGCACCTTGCCACCAGAGACGCGACTGCCCATGCCCTTGGCATCGGTGGGGAACGCCGAGAGGGCCTTGTCCCAACCCACGGGCAGCGTGCCCGCGAAGATGCATCGAAGTTCCGCGGCCTCCTTCGGGAATGCGGCCACATACCCCTCGAAGAGCTTCCGCCACGCGGCGCTGGCCTGCGCCCCGCGGTCGCCCACGCCCCGCGCGAACCGCTCCCGAACCCCCTCAGGCACCAGGAACTTCGCGTCCTCGGGCCAGCCGTAGATGCGCTTCGTCCTGCGGATCTCCTCGTCACCCAGCGGCTCGCCGTGCGCCTCCTTGGTGTCCTGGCGACCAGGCGATCCCCAGCCGATGTGGCTGTCCACGATGATCAGGGTCGGGCGACCCTTGGTGGCCTCGGCGGTGCGAAGGGCTCGCTCCATGGCATCGAGGTCATTGGCGTCACCCACGCGAAGCACGTTCCATCCGTAGCCCAGGTACCGCACCGCCGCATCGTCGTTGTACGCCAGGTCGGTCTTGCCCTCGATGGTGATGTGGTTGTTGTCGTAGATCCACACCAGGTTGTCGAGCTTCAGATGACCCGCCAGGCTCCCGGCCTCGCCGCTGATTCCCTCCATCATGCATCCGTCACCGCAGATCGCGTACACGCGGTAGTCGAAGAGCTCGAAGCCCGGACGGTTGTAGGTGGCCGCCAGCCACCGCTCCGCCATGGCCATGCCGACCGAATTCGCCAGGCCCTGCCCCAGAGGCCCGGTGGTGGTCTCCACGCCGGCGGTCCATCCATGCTCGGGGTGACCCGGGCACCGGGTGTGCATCTGGCGGAATCCCTTCAGGTCATCCAGTGAGACCGCGGGCTTGCCCGTGGGCTTCAGTTCGCGATCGATCGCCTGCGTGCCCGAGAGGTGCAGCATGGAATAGAGCAGCATGCTGGCGTGCCCGTTGCTGAGCACGAAACGGTCGCGACCGGGCCACCGCGGATCCGCGGGATCGAAGTTCAGCACCCGCTGCCACAGGGCGTACGCCACCGGAGCCAGCGCCATGGGCGTGCCCGGATGTCCGCTGTTGGCGGCCTGCACGCCATCCATCGAGAGCGTGCGGATGGTGTTGATGGCCAGGGCGTCGATGCCCGGAACATCCCCGGGCGTGCCCGCGTCCAGATGGGGGAAGGCGCTCTTCACGTCGACGGCGGCGGTGGCGGTGGTCATGGAAAATGGATCCTACCGGCGAGGATGCTGCCGGGATCCGCGTAGACTTCCCTCATGAGCCTCGACACCCGCCACACCTTCTCCATGCTCGCCGCCGGCTGTGCCCTCTGGGGATCGCTCGCGCTCGCTCAGGGAGCCGCACCGCAGGCCGCCCCACAGAACCCGCCCGCTTCGCAGGGTGCCCGGCGTCCGCGACAGATGCCGCAGATGCCTCCCTCTGCCGAAGGCCGGGCCGAGGACGCGGCTTCCCTCAGCCGCGATTACCAGGTCCCCATCAACTCGGCGCAGGGTTCAGGCGACACCACGGGTTCGGACGTGCAGGTGCCCATCGGCCAGACGCCGCCTCAGCCCATGCCCGTGGCCCCCAACGCGGGCTACAACAATCCCGGCGGCATGGTCGACCCCGCGGCGATGCAGGCGCAGGCCAACCAGGGCGTGCACTATCACTATCACTACTACGGCACCGGAGCCTTCACGGCCTCCGGCGCCCCGGGGTACGCCACGCCGCAGTACGTGAATCCGGCCACCCGCGGCGGAACCGGCAATCGCTGGATGACGGCGCCGGTGGGTCCAGGCAATCCGGCCCCCATGAACACGCTCGCGGGCGAGTACCAGAACAGCGTCAACCCCGCCGTCTGGAGCGGTCCTGCCCCCAACCCGGAACTCATGGGCGGCGGCATGGGCGGCGATGTGGGCGGCCAGGCCTGGAGCTACGGCAGCGCCGTCGGCGACTGGAACCCCTTCGCCATGGGTGGCAACGGCTACATCTCCGGCTTCAACGACTGACCTGCACGCATCCCGCCTTCATGCCCGGGGCACGAAGTCCCGGTTGATCAGCCGCGCGATCAGCACCGCGGGGAACAGCACGCCCAGCACGCTCTCGATCGAGGTGGCCGCCTTGGCGAACGGGTTCGCCGGCACGATGTCGCCGAATCCGCTCGTGGTGAATGCCGTGAAGCTGAAGTAGAGGTAGTCGGACCAGTTCATCGGCGGCGCCGCCCGATCCACGGTGTTCAGGTACGCCGAGGACGAGGTGAGGCCGATCCGGTGGTGGATGAAGCTGAACACGATCGCCACCAGCAGGTACACGGCCACGCCGCCGTACACCCGGTCGTCCACCAGCGAGGAGGACTGGAAGACGATCTTCGCGAGCAGCGCGATCACGCCCAGATACAGCCCGATGTTCAGCAGCCCGATCCAGCCGATCAGGAGCGTCTCCATGCTCCGCGACTCGACCACGCCAAGCGTGAACGCGCCGATCGAGGCTGCCGTGAGCGCGATGATCAGGCCCGGCCTCCGACCCAGCATGACCAGTCCGAAGACCGGGATGAAGGCGAATGCATAGGCCATGAATTGCGGCGATGGCTTTCCGGGCTCGTTGAAGAACGGCTGCACGACCAGCACCAGGATCGTCAGCGCCAGCACGGGCATGGAACGGTTGCGAAGCCAGCGGATGGGGCTCGTCAGCGCCTCAATCTCGTGACGGCGTGTCCGATGCGGATGGGTGGGCGTTTCAGCCATGCGCTCTTCATCGGCATGGCTGCCCCGCATGCCGCAACGGCCGCCCTCAGGTCTCTTCCCAGTCCAGGTCGCGTCCAAAGGGTTCTGGCAACCGCCACACGCTCAGCAGCCCCACCAGGATCGCCACCGCGGCCACGCAGGCCGCCGCACGGCCCGCACCCATGGGCCCCTTCAATGCACCCCAGGCATTCACCCAGATGACCGCCGACCATCGAACCAGATTGGGGGCACTGGTGGCCACGGTCGCCCGCAGGTTGGTGCCAAAAGTCTCGCCCGCCACGGTCACGAACACTGCCCAGTAGCCGGTGGCGAAGCCCGCGATCGCGGTGCACGCGTAGAACCAGGCTGGCCCGCGACCTCCGAGCATCAGCAAGGCCGTCAGCCCGCACGCCAGCGTCAGGATCGCGCCAGCGATCGCGGCCCGCCGGCTTCGAAGCCACTGGCTTGCGGCCCCGGACATCAGGTCCCCCGCCGCCGCGCCCAGATAGCCGCAGAGCACCACGGTCGCCGCCTTCACGGACCCCTGGCAGCCCACCGCGCGGGCCAGTTCAGGGCCAAACACGAAGACCACGCCGCCCACGAACCAGATGGGCGACCCCAGTCCCACCACGCACGCCAGCCGCCGCAGCCGGTCCCACGATCCGAAGAGCATGCGAAGGTCGCCCCGACGCCCATGCTCCCGCTCGCTGCGTCGGAACATCCCGCTCTCCACCAGGCCGATGCGGAGCGCCAGCAGTGCGAAGCCCATGCCGCCTCCGATCATGTAGGCATGGCGCCAGTCCACCCAGCCGCCCACCAGACTGGCGGCCACCGGGCCGAACATGCCCGCGAAGGCCACCACCATGGTGCCCCAACCGCGATGATGACGGTTCATCAGCTCGCTCACCAGCGTCACGCCGGCGCCAAGTTCGCCCGCCAGCCCGATACCCGCCACGAAGCGGAGCGCCGCATACTGGGGCACGGTCTGCACGAACGCGTTCAGCAGGTTCGCCGTCGAATACAGCGCGATCGATCCGAACAGCGTGGTCAATCGACCCCTTCGGTCGCCCAGGATGCCCCACAGGAAGCCGCCGATCACCATGCCCGTCAGTTGCACATCGAGTATGGCGGCGCCGGCGCTGGTCACGTCACCTTGCACCCGACCCAGCAGGATCCCGAACGAGCGCACCACGCCATCCCAGAAACCCACGGCGGCGGCGTCGCTCGCCTCTGGAAGCCCAAGACCCTTCACGCCAAGGCTCGGCACCCGAACCACGCTGAAGATGACCAGGTCGTACAGATCGACGAAGTAGCCCAGCGAGGCCACCAGCACCGCCAGCCAGGGGGTTCGCGAAGCGGCAGGAGCGTCGGGACCTGTGCCCATGCGGGGGTTGTACCCGCACAGGAAAAAGCACAGGGCCCCGCCGAAAACGACGGGGCCCTGTGGAACGATCAAGGAACAGTTGGAGGCCTTCGCCCAGCGTTGCCGCTGGACTATCCGACGTTGCCTGGCGTTCACCAAGCGGTGTCGGGCGAGAGATGTGTGAACGGATCTTCGGCGATCGAGGTCTCCCTCGACCCACCGTCTACAGATCCTGTAGAAAGGAGGTGATCCAGCCGCAGGTTCCCCTACGGCTACCTTGTTACGACTTAGTCCCAGTCACCAGCCTTGCCGTGGGCACCCCTGAAACGAGGCGACTTCGGGCACTGCCAGCTCCCATGACTTGACGGGCGGTGTGTACAAGGCTCAGGAACATATTCACCGGGGCGTAGCTGATCCCCGATTACTAGCGATTCCAACTTCATGGAGGCGAGTTGCAGCCTCCAATCCGAACTGGGGCATTTTTTGAGCGATTTGCTCCACCTTGCGGTCTTGCATCGTTCTGTCAATGCCATTGTAGCACGTGTGCAGCCCTAGGCATAAGGGCCATGAGGACTTGACGTCATCCCCACCTTCCTCCGGTTTGACACCGGCAGTCTCACTAGAGTCCACAGCATTACCTGTTTGCA
>JBILWQ010000063.1:0-8406 GCA_044369805.1 Phycisphaerales bacterium | reverse complement strand
TGGCGGTGGGGGTTTGTGCTGGGGGGCGCGGCGGGGGGGGGGGGGGGGGGGCCCCCCCCCCAGAGGTCTCGTTCGTTGGGCAACCGCACCGGACGGTTCTGGAGGGCCACCATCTCGGCGGCGAACTCCTCGATGCTGGCGAAGCCGTAGTGCTCGCTGGCGAAGCGCACGTAGGCGATGGGGTCCAGGTCGCGAAGGCGGGCGGCGAGGCGACGGCCGATCTCGGCGCTCTCCACCTCGCGGTCGAAGGTGCGGTGCAGTTCCTCGTCGAGCGACTGCACCAGGCGTTCCTTCGACTCCTGCGCGATGGGCCGCTTGCCGCACGCGGCCTGCAGACCCCGCATCAGCCGTTCGGCGTCGAAAGGCACGCGGCTGCCATCGCGCTTGACCACCGTCAGGCGGGCCGCCCGCTCCACGCGCTCGTAGGTGGTGAACCGCTTGCCGCAGCCCAGGCACTCGCGGCGCCGCCGGATGGCGGAGCCGTCCTCGCCCGGGCGGCTGTCGATCACCTTGTCGTTGTCGGCGTCGCAGGAGGGACAGCGCAACGGCTAGACCTCCTCGATCTCGGCCACCTTCTTCTCCGCCAGCTCGTCCACGCGGGCGGTGTGCTTCTTGGTGAACTCGTCGACCGATTCCTTGGCCCGCTTGGCGCCATCCTCGGTCACGCCGGCGGACTTGTCGCCCTGCAGCCCGTCGATGGCCTTGTTGGCATCGCGCCGCTCGTTGCGGATGCTCACCTTGCTCTCCTCGGCCAGCTTCTTTACCTGTGCGGCGAGCTGCTTGCGGCGGTCGGAGCTGGGTGCCGGCACGTTGATGCGGATCTGGTTCCCTTCGGCCTGCGGGTTCAGGCCCAGGCCGGCCTTCTCGATGGCCTTGATGATCTCGTTCTTGGCACCGGGGTCGAAGGGCTTCACCAGGAGCTGGGTGGCCTCTGCCACGCTGATCGCCGCCAGTTCCCGCAGGTCGGTCGCGCTGCCGTAGTAGTCCACCTTCACGTACTCGAGCATGGCGGTGCTGGCGCGGCCCGTGCGCATGCCCCGCAACTCGCGCTGCAGGTAGTCGACGCTCTTCTCCATCCGGTCTTCGCACTCGAGCAGGATCGTGTCCAGGTCCACCGCAGGCCTCCTTTGAAGGAAGGCGAGAATAGCAGGGGTGCCGGGCCCTGCCGCCGTTCAGCCGTTGCGCACCAGCGTGCCGATGGGCTCGCCCTGCACCGCGCGGGCCACGTTGCCCGGCGTCCGGAAGTTGAACACCTGAACCGGCAGGTTGTGCTCCATGCACATGGTCATGGCGGTCAGATCCATCACCGCAAGGCGCTTCTCGAGCACCTCGCCGAACTTCAGGGTGTCGTACTTGGTGGCCTTCGGGTCCTTGCGAGGATCGGCCGTGTAGATCCCGTCCACCTTGGTGGCCTTCAGCAGCACTTCCGCCTGCAGTTCCACGGCGCGAAGGCTCGCGCAGGTGTCGGTGGTGAAGAAGGGATTGCCGGTGCCCGCCGCCAGCACGATGACGCGGCCCTTCTCCATGTGGCGCAGGGCGCGCCCGCGGATGAAGGGCTCGGCCACGGCGGTGATCTGCAGCGCGGTGAGCAGGCGGCTGGGAATGCCCACGCCTTCCAGGGCCTCGCGAAGGGCCAGGCCGTTGATGACGGTGCCCAGCATGCCCATGTAGTCGGCCGTGCTCTGGGCGATGCGGCCCGTCTCGGCCAGCCTGGCGCCGCGCACGATGTTGCCACCGCCCACCACCACCGCCAGCTGCAGGTCGGGGCAGAGGCGCCGGGCCTGCGCGATCTCGCCCGCGATCACGCCCAGTTCCTCGGGGGAGATGCCCAGATGGCCCTCCTGCGCAAAGCTCTCTCCGCTCACCTTCAGCACGACGCGCTTGTAGGGCTTGGCCACGGGGTGTCTCCTTGGAGGCCGATTCAACGGTGCCGCGAGCGATTGGTCAAGGCGGGGCCCGGGCGGAACCTAGAATCACGGCCGGCAGGGCCGCTGCAGGGGGTCCGCCTCCCATCGTGCCTTCGCCCGCACCCAGCCCCGTCCCCGTCCGACGGCCCGAACGAGGCCGAAGTGGCTGGTCGGTCGCCGTGGCGGCATTCTCCGTCTCCATTCCGCTGCATCTGGCGCTGGCCCTGTGGCTCTCCACGCAGGTGCGTCAGGAAGGCCCCGCGGCCGAGCCTGCGGTGCTTGGCGAGATCGGCACGGTCGAAGCCCCGGAGGCCCAGCCCGAGGTCACGCCCGCTCCGAGCTCCCAGGAGGCCGTCCATCCCATCGCCATGCCCGCCGAACCCTCGGTCACGGCCGATCCCTCGTGGCAACGCATGGTGGCGTCCGCGGCCTCCACGCCGATCGAGGGGCTGGCGGGCGAATCCGAGCCGCCGGCGATGGTGGCTTCTGGGGGCGGTGCCGCCGGTGCCGTCATGCCCTCGGCGGGCACCAGCTTCTTCGGCGTGCGTGCCAAGGGGCTTCGCTTCGCGTTCGTGGTGGACAAGAGCGCCAGCATGAACCATGACGGCCGCATGCGACGAGCCGTGGAGGAGCTGGTCCGCAGCGCCGAGGGCCTGCCGGATTACGCGCTCTTTCGCGTGTGCCTGTTCGACACGCGGGTGGCCAGTTTTCCCGATCGCGGCTATCGCAAGGCGCGGCAGGCGGACCTGGGTCAGTTCCGGGCGTGGCTGACCAGCGTGGCCGCCGCCGGCGGCACCACGCCGCGAGTGGCCTTCGACCGACTGCTCGAGGATGGCGCCGCGCCGGACGCGATCTTCTTCATGACCGATGGCGAGATCGGCGGTGATGACCCGGCCTGGATCATCAAGCGGGTCCGCATGCAGGGCCGCGCCATTCCGGTGCACTGCGTGGCGCTGGGCGATGCCTCGGCCATTCCCCAGCTGGAGCGCATCGCTGCGGCCACGGGTGGCAAGTTCCGGTTCATTCCGGGTGGGGGCATGCCATGAGAGTGATCGTCTGGTGGCTCACGCTGGCGCTGGCGACGGTTTCCACGGAACTGGACCAGGCGTGGCGATGTCTGGACCACGGCGATGCCCGGAGCGCGGCTGAAGCCCTCGAAGCCGCGCCTCCGCCGGCCGCCAACGACGCTGATCGCGCGTCGTGGCTTGATGCCAGGGCCCGGATCGCGTGGGCGCGCGGCGAGATGGACCGGGCGTTCGCGCTGGGCATCGAGTCCGTGGTGGTGGGTGAGCGCACCGGCCGGCAGGCACCCGCGATGACGCCGGCGATCGCCCCGGGAAGGCCGTGGATCGATGAGGCCACGGGCTTGCCGCGGCTGCTACTTCCCACGGGTGACGGTGACGGCCCGGCGCTGGCGAGGGAACTTCTTGCGTTGCCGGAGTCGGGCACGCCCGAGGGCGCCTGGATCCTCTGGGCGGCCCGGCTGCTCGATGAGAAGGTGCCTGCGCCGGAGGCGGCGCGCGCGAACCGGGCCACGGGCTCGCGGCGCCAGTCCCTGCTGCAGGCCGCCGCCGAGGCGCGCCGCGGCTCGAACCGGTCACGGAACGCGATCATCGCCGCGCTGCGCGGCGTGGCAAGGGAAGGATCCGGACTGGAGCCCTTCGTCCGCTGGTTCGAGGCGGAGGCCGTGGCCCGCGAGGGCCCGGGACCCGAGGTCCGTCTGGCGGCGCTTCGCATGGTGCAGGCCGCCGCCGCCGCCGATGACAATGCGTGGCTGCGCGTTCGTGCCCTGGAACGCGCCGCCACCCTGCTGGATCCCGTTGACGCACCCGAGGCCGCCCGCCTGCGCGAGGCTGCCCGCAAGGAGACCCCATGATGACCACGCTCGCCGCCGGCGCCAGCCTTCTCAAGTTCATCACCGATGGAGGCGTGATCGGCTGGGTGATCGTCGCCCTCAGCGTGGCCGCGCTCGCGGTGGGCGTGGCGCAATTCGCCATCCTGCGGCGTTCGCTGCTGCTGCCTGCCTCGCTGCTGGCCGAATGCCGACGCGAGGTCGAGGCTCGCCGCGTGGCCCGCGCCGTGCAGCTCTGCCGGGATCCCGCCCGTGGGGGCTTCATGGGGCGGATCCTGGCCCCCGGACTGGAGCGGGCCGGCGGTGGACCGCTGGCCCTGCTGCAGATGCGAGAGGCCATGCAGGAGGCCGGCGACAAGGAGACCGCACGGCTCTACCGCGGCACCGACACGCTGGGCGTGATCGCCAGCGTGGCGCCGCTGCTGGGCCTGCTCGGCACGGTGCAGGGCATGATCGGCGCCTTCGAGGGGGTCGCCGGCGGCGCCGTGAACGACGCCGCGTACTACGAATCGCTGGCCAGCAACATCTCGCTGGCGCTCATCACCACCTTCCAGGGCCTGGTGGTCGCCATTCCGTGCACCGCGGCTCACGCCTTCCTGCGGAACCGCATCGAGGCGATCGCCGCCGAGGCGGGCGAGGTGGCGGACGAGTTCGCGGCGCTCGTCGAGCAGTCGCAGGCGGGCGGCCCATGAGGTTTCGCGCACCGCCGCGCAGGCTGGTCGAGCCGGACATGACGCCGATGATCGACGTCACCTTCCTGCTGCTCATTTTCTTCCTGGTCACCGCGCAGATGGCCGCCCAGTCGCGGCGCGGCGTGCACCTGCCGGTGCAGCCTGGGGAGAGTCGCCTGGAGTCGGTCGCCGCGGGTCTGGTGGTGGTCGTGGAGGCCGATGGACGCGTGCGCGTGGGTGACCGCGGGGTGGATCCAGCCGCGCTGAAGGAACTGGCGCGTGATGCCGCCACCCGCACGCCTGCCGTGACCCCGGTGATCCGCGCCGACCGGTCCGCGCCCGCCGCCGCGCTCAACGCCGTCACCGAGGCGCTTCGTCAGGGCGGTGCGCCGGGGTTCCGACTGGCCACCGAGTCGGGAGGCCGGCCGTGAGGTTCGCCCGCTCGCGAGTCCGTGAGTCGGGTCGCCCGCTGATCAACCTGACCAGCATGATCGATGCCACGTTCCTGCTGCTCTCCTTCTTCCTGGTGACCACCGCCATGCAGCGCATGGAGGGCAAGCTCACCGGGGCCCTGGAGACCACTGCGGCCGGCAAGGGTGATCTGCAGGCGGTCGTGATCGAGGTGGAGGGCGAGCCCGGCGCGGTGCAGTACCGCGTGGCGGGGCGGGCGCTCTCCGATGCGGCCGCGCTGCGCGAGCTGCTCCGCCCGCTGCCCAAGGATCCGGGCGTGGCGGTGCGCATGCGAGGCGGGCCGAGCGTGGCGGACGCCGCGGCGGTGCTGCAGCTGGTGCGCGATGCGGGCTTCGAGCGAGTGAGCTATGCCGCTGCGCCGTGAAGGCTGGATCCTGCTGATGGCGCTGCTGCAGCCGGCCCTGACCGCCCGGGGGGAGGACGTGGCCAGCTTCATGGCTCGTCATGACCTGCAGACCACCCGTGTGGAGTGGCTGCTTCGGGAGCTGCTGCAGGGGGGTGCCGCGGCGCGCGATGCGGCCCGGGCGCTTGCACTCGAGGATGCGTGGATGACCACGGCGGCCGGGCTCTCCCCCGAGGCCAGGCGCGAGGCGCTCTCGGCCATGGTCGCCGCCATGCGACCCACCGATCGGGCCGCTGCGCGACCCCGGGTGGACCTGGCGGGTCGTGAACTCAACCGCATCTCGCGCGACATCGATGCCATGCGTGGACGGACAGCAGCACCGGCGCAGCTCAGGAGCCAGGTGGAGAGTCTGGAGGTGGTGCATGAGATGCTCTCGCCTCTGCTCGCGGATCCGCCCGCGCAGGGACCGGACCCCGTGGCGGAGTGGCGACCCCGGGCTCGACTTCTCGATGGCTGGCGAAGGCTCATGCGTGTGTGGCTCATGCGGCGGCTGGAGCCGGCGCAGACGCGGCGCGAGGCCGTGGAACTGGAGCGGGCCAGGCTGGTCCTGATCCGGCTGGTCGATGCGGATGACCAGTCGCCCACTCCGGCGAATGCGAGCCAGGATCTGCTCGCCACCGACCTTGGTGCGGACGCGGCCCTGGGACTGGTGGTGGCGTTGGCCATGCAGGGCGAGGCTCAGGCCTCGGCCGAGTGGGTCCGCGCCGTGCAGGCGTCCGCCCCGGATCAGGATGCGGCCCGGAGACTGCCGGCCTGGCTGCTGGCGCTGGCCGTGGACGCGGCCGATGTGGCCGCCATGCGGCGGGCGATCGAGGCCATGCCGCCACGAACCCTCTCGGCGGAGCTTGCGGTTGCCGCGGCCACGGTGGCTTCCGAGCACCCCTCGGCCGATGGCGAGGCGGTGATGGCCGCCGCGATCGACGCCATGCCCCGGGCCGCCCGCATGGACTGGCTCCGACGACTGGGCGAGGGTGATGGCCGGCTTCGTTCGCTGGCGGCAGCCATGAACCAGGCTTCGGATCGGCTACCGGGCTGGCAGCAGGGGCGGGGCGATGGGGCGGCTGATTCCGTCGTGTCGCTTCGCGAGGCCCTGGCCACGACTCCGGAGCCCCCCGCGTCGCTGCACGGCGAGGCGTTGAGGTTGCTGGGCTGGGCGCTGTGGCGTTCGGGAGAGGCCGCGGCGGGGAGCCGATCGTTCGAGCAGGCGGCCTTCGCCGGCCCGGCCTTCCGTTCCGAATGCCTCTGGCTGGCGGCACTGTCCTCGCCCGATGAGCAGGGCGAGATCAACGATCGTCGCGTTCGACTTCTGCAGGCCCAGCGCGAAGGCGATCCGGCGGGACCGTGGGTGGGACGTGTGACCCTGTGGCTGAGCCGGCTCGATGGCTTCGCCAATCCGGCCGCCGCCATCGCGGCCCTGCTCGAGGTGCCGCTGGAGGATCCGGTCGCGGCGGATGTCCGTTGCGAGGCGGCGCGGCGGATCCTGCTTCAGGCTGGCACGGATCCGGATGGCCAGACCGAGGCGGCTCGTCGTGCCCTTCGGGCGCTCGAGCCGGTGCGTGGTGCGCCGCAGGCCGCACGGTGGCGTCTGATCGCATCCCTTGTGCCTGGCGTCCAGGATGGTTCCGCTGCGGCCGACGCGATGGCGGCGTTGTCTGACGATGATCGTGCCGATCCCGCGGTGGCGGCGGCGGTGGCCCGGTGGAACGCCATGCAGGGTGATCTTGAAGGAGTGCGTGCCGCGGTTGCGGCGGTCGCCAAGAGTCAGCGGGCCACGGCGGCGCTGCAGGCGGCTGTGTCGCTCGCCGATCGATCGGAACCGGGTGCACGACGGGCGGAGATGGAGCTGGCGATCGAGGCGCTCCGCAGCGATGAGACGGGACTTCGGGCGGCTGCCGTGGAGCGACTGGCGCAGGCGGTGGTCGCCAATGCGGAGCTTGATGCGCCGCTCGAAGCCGGACTCGCCCGGCAGATCGTGGCCGCGATCCGCGCCATCCGCGGACCTGCGGATGCCTCGCCGGCCCTGGCCGAGGCCCTGCGTGCCTCTGGTCAGGTGGAGGAAGCCATCGCCATCCTGCAGCGGCGCAGCGGAGGCGCATCGCAGGGTTCGCCCGCGTGGCTGCAGTCCCGGTGGCTGCTCCTTCGCGCGCTTGAATCGGCCGATGGCGAACGGGCCCGCGCCATGCTGGCCCAGCACCTGGTGCTGCTGCCTGACGGCGGCTCGGAGCCGTGGGGCACGCGATTCAGAGTGGCCGCCGAGCGGCTGGGGGTGCGCCCATGACGCATGCGGAGCGCGTGCTCTGGGTGCGACGGGCACTGGTCGCATGCGGCGGATGGAATGCCCGAAGCCGCGGCGTGCTGCAGGCGTGGGCCGCGGCAGAGCGGATCGGTGCGGACGAACTGGCCGAGCTGATCACCCAGGCGACCGGCACCATGGGCCGCGCTCCATCGGTGGCGAACACCAGCCCGGAGCCCGAGCCCGTGTCGCCTCCACCTCGGCGCCGGATCTGGGCGGCTGCGGGTGCCCTGGCCGGACTCGGGGTTTCGATCGTGCTCATGCAGGGCCTGATCGACCGCTGGCCCAAGCCCAAGCCCCTCATGCCTCGCGAGGCGCGTGCCCCATCGGAAGTCCAGGTGCCCGCTGCCCGCACGCTTCCGCCGGTGCCGGTTCCGTTCCCCGCCAGGCCCGATCTGGTCGCTGCACGGCCCGAGGCGCGCAGCGGTCCGGTGCTCTTCGCGGGACCTCGGCCCGAGCGCGAGGCGAGCGCGGGCGAGGTGCAGGCATGGAACGAGGCCCTCGAGGCCATGCTGGTGTCGTGGCCCGACCAGGATCCCGAGGTCCTTCGTCGATCCCTTGACGAACTGGCCGCATGGCTGGCCCGCAGCCCATCGCCGCGGGACCTGGAGCTCCTTCGGCAGTCGATGGATGCCGCGGTGCAGGCTCGTCGCGATCCGGCCGCGAGGATGCTCGCCGATGCCTTCGCGGTCCTGCTGCTCGATCGTGTGGCCCGGAGCGAGTCCCTCACCTCAACGGCGGGAGCGGCCTTCGGAAGCCGCTCGGCAGGTGAGGCCCGGGACCCGCTTGGAGGCTGGGCCATGGCGCAG
>JBILWQ010000062.1:0-8410 GCA_044369805.1 Phycisphaerales bacterium | reverse complement strand
AAGCATGTCCGAAAGGTAGCGGCAGCCGGGTTGGGTGGCATGAAGGGCCCAGGTCGGGTCGGGAACCCCCAGCGGGCGTTCCATTGACGCCCCTGTCGGGATTTCCATACCATTCAACGATTGACTTCGTGAAAAATGGCACGAAGTCGACCGGACCCGCCCCCCACGAGGACCCCTGAGGCCGTGAGCCGATTCCTCTTCCCCCGATGGTCGAACGCCCTGCTGCCCTTCGTGCTGGTGGTGGGGGCGATCGCGCCGCTCTATGCCGTCATGTTCGTGGCCTATGGCTTCAGCCCCAAGACGCTCGAGGCCGGCTACATGCCGCATCAGCCCGTGCCCTACAGCCACGCCACGCACGCGGGCAAGCTGGGCATGGACTGCCGCTACTGCCACAACACCGTGGAGCAGGCGGGCTTCGCCGCCGTGCCCGCCACGCAGACGTGCATGAACTGCCACACGCAGATCCATCGCGACAGCCCGCGGCTGGAGAAGGTGCGAAAGAGCTACGAGACGGGCATGCCCATCGAGTGGGTCAAGGTGCACAAGCTGGGCGACTACGCCTACTTCAACCACGCGGCGCACGTGAACCGGGGTGTGGGCTGCGTGGAGTGCCACGGCCGCGTCGACCAGATGGAGGAGGTGTACCGCGTGGCGCCGCTCAGCATGGGCTGGTGTCTCGAGTGCCACCGTGAACCCGTCGACCGCGTGCGACCCGTGAGCGAGATCACCAACCTGGGTTGGGACCAGCGCAAGGAGATGACGCGCGAACAGCGCGAGCAGCTCCTGAAGAACTTCAACATCCATCCAAGCGAGAACTGCTCCACATGCCATCGCTGAACGGCTCCGATCGAACGATTCCGCTTCCCGTGGCGCAGGATCAGGCTGGCGGCTGCGGTTGCGGCGGCAGCGAACCCAAGCGCACCGTCGATGCGCGGAAAGGCGCAGCCTGGTGGCGATCGCTCGGCGAGCGTGAGCATGACGCGCAAGCGCTGGCCTTCGCGCACCGCGAGTTTCCCGCCGCCGCCGACACGCTCGAGGGTGAGGACCGCCGCACCTTCATGAAGATCATGGGCGCGGGCTTCGCGCTCGCGGGTCTGGGTCTGGCCGGCTGCCGCCGCTGGCCCGAGAGCCAGATCGTGCCCAACGCCAGCCAGCCCGCCAACCGCACGCCCGGCGTGCCGGTGACCTACGCCACGGCCTGCGAACTTCGCGGTGTCGGCTTCGGCCTCATCGCCACCAGCTACGACGGTCGCCCCATCAAGCTCGATGGCAATCCCGACCACCCGTTCTGGGGCGGCGGCAGCATGCCGTGGATGCAGGCGCAGGTGCTGGGCCTGTACGACCCCGAGCGCAGCCGCCAGGTGTTCAAGGGCGGCAAGGCCTCGGGCATGGCGGAGTTCGAGGCGTGGATCGCCGATCGCGCGAAGGCGCTTGTCGCGAAGCAGGGCGAGGGTCTGGCGATCCTCATGCCCGAAACATCCAGCCCTTCGGTGCGTGACATGCTCCGCCGCGTTCGAGCGGCGTTCCCCAAGGCGATCGTGACGGCGTGGGAGGCACTCGCCGCCACCGCATCGCCCCAGGGAACCGCCGTCGCCTTCGGCGAGCCCATGCGGGTGCTGCCGCAGGTGGACAAGGCCCGGGTCATCGTCTCGCTGGATTGGGACATGCTGGGCACCGATCCGGTGGCGCTGCGGTTCACTCGAGACTGGGCGGCCAACCGCCGGCTCTCGGCGCAGGATCCCGCCAAGCAGACGCAGAACCGGCTTTACGCGTTCGAGCCGCACCTCACGGTGACGGGCATGGCGGCGGACAGCCGTGTGGCGGTGCGTCGCGGCGACATGCCGGTGCTGGCCGCCATGCTTGCCAGGGCCCTGGGCGTGGGCGGCGATGGGGCGCTGACCTCGGCGATTGACCGGCTCGCCGGTTCGCCCGCGGCCAAGGGACTGCTGGACGAGCACGCGCAGGAGATCTTCGACCAGCTGGTGAAGGACCTGCGCGACGCGAAGGGTGCCTCGCTGGTGCGATGCGGCACCGGCCAGCCCGCGGAGATGCACGCGCTGGTTGCGGCCATCAATGCGGCGATCGGCGCCAACGACGCCACCCTGGCGCTCTCGTCGGCGGGTGAAGCTGGCGCCGCCCTGGCCGACCTGACCAAGGCCATGACCGCAGGCAAGGTGGACACGCTGCTGGTGCTGGGATCGAACCCGTGCTACGACGCTCCGGCGGATCTGGAATTCGCGAAGGCCATGGCCAAGGTGCCCCACGTGGCCCGCCTGGCCTACCACCGCGACGAGACGAGCGTGGATGCGGCCTGCACCTTCCACGTGCCGCAGGCGCACTTCCTGGAGTGCTGGGGCGACGTGACCGCGCCGGATGGCACGAAGTCCATCCAGCAGCCGCTCATCCAGCCGCTGATCGATCCCGCGCAGGGTGGACTGAGCGCCATCGAGGTGCTCGCCCGCCTGCTCGGCGGCAGCGAGCCCAAGGATGGCTACACGATCGTGCGACGCACCATGATGGAATCGAGCGGGCTCTCGGGCGCCGCATTCGAGACCGCGTGGCGGGGCTGGCTCGATCGGGGTGTCGCCTCGGTGGGCACACCGGAGCGCGCGCCCGCATCCGTGCGGAGCGGCGAGGTTGGCAAGGCCGTCGAGGCCCTGGTCGCCGCGCAGCCGGCCACGCGGGACGCTGGCCTGGAACTGTGCTTCATCCCGGACAGTCGCGTGCTCGACGGTCGCTTCGCCAACATCGGCTGGATGCAGGAGTTGCCCGATCCGGTGACCAAGATCACCTGGGACAACGCGCTGCTGCTGTCGCCCGCCACCGCGGGCCGGCTGAGCGTGAGGCAGGGCAGCGTGGTGAAGTTGATGGCCGGTGGCCGTTCCATGGAGGCCGCCGTCTTCCCCGTGCCGGGCATGGCCGACGACACCGTGGCGATCGCGCTTGGTGGCGGTCGCGGCCCTTCGGCGGGAACCATCGCCCAGGACGCGGGTTTCAACGCCTACCCCATGCGGACCACGACGGCCATGGGTCTGGTGCGCGGCGCCAGCCTGCAGGCCACCGGCAGCACCTACGAGTTCGCCCACACGCAGGACCACGGCAGCATCGATGTTGCCCTGATTCCCAGCGTGCCCCACGCTGGCGTGCAGGATCGTCTGCCCTCGCTGGTGCGTGAATCGTCGCTGGAGAACTACCGCCATCACCCGGACTTCGCGGCGCATGCGGCGCACGTGCCGCACCGCCTGAGCCTGTGGCAGGAGGGCAACCTGGACGGTGCCCAGTTCCGCTGGGCCATGAGCGTGGATCTGACCACCTGCACCGGCTGCCAGGCGTGCGTCACCGCATGCCAGGCGGAGAACAACATCCCCATCGTGGGCAAGGACCAGGTGAAGCGGGGCCGCGAGATGTTCTGGATCCGCGTCGACCGCTACTTCCGCGGCGCCGACCCGAAGAAGCCCGACGGCTTCTCCGTGCAGCCGGTGACCTGCATGCAGTGCGAGAACGCCCCGTGCGAGCAGGTGTGCCCCGTGGCGGCCACCGTGCACGATGCCGACGGCCTGAACAACATGGTCTACAACCGCTGCATCGGCACCCGCTACTGCAGCAACAACTGTCCCTACAAGGTCCGCCGCTTCAACTTCTTCGACTACCAGCGCCGCGACCCGATCCGCGAGCAGCAGGGGCCGCTGCAGGTGAAGCCCGAGTACTACGTGGAGACGGGGCCGGAGGAGTGGCTGAGGATGCAGTTCAATCCCGAGGTCACCGTGCGCATGCGGGGCGTGATGGAGAAGTGCACCTTCTGCGTGCAGCGCATCGCCCAGGCCAAGATCAAGTACAAGAACGAGTGGGTGAAGTCGGGCGGCGCGTCGAGCGGCAAGCCCAACTTCGCCATTCCGGACGGAGCCATCCAGACCGCCTGCCAGCAGGCGTGCCCGGCGCAGGCCATCGTGTTCGGCGACCTGAACGATCCGAACAGCCAGGTGTCGAAGCTGCACGCCGCGAAGGTGAGCTACGGCATGCTGGAGGAACTCAACGTGAAGCCGCGGCTCAAGTACATGGCCCGCGTGCGAAATCCGGCCGTCGACCATGGGGCCCACGACCATGACCATGGCGGCAGCGACCACGGCCACGGCGGCCACGCGAACGCCGGCCGCAACGGAGCCCAGGCATGAGCGCGATTCCAAGCCACGGAGCCAGCCGCCTTCCCGGATTCGAGGAGTCGGACAACACCGCCGACACGCCCGGCAAGCGTGCCCCGCTGGTCCTGCACATGGACCGCTTCAACCAGGTCACCCGGCAGGTGTGCCAGGTGGCCGAGGCCAAGCGGCCGCCCTTCGCGTGGTACGCGGCCTTCGTGCTCAGCCTGTCGCTGGTCGGCCTGCTGGGCGTCTGCGTGAACTACCTCATCTTCACCGGGGTGGGCGTCTGGGGCCTGAACAACCCGGTGATGTGGGCCTTCGACATCACCAACTTCGTGTTCTGGGTCGGCATCGGTCACGCAGGCACCCTGATCAGCGCCATCCTGTTCCTGTTCAGGCAGAAGTGGCGCACCGGCATCAACCGGTTCGCCGAGGCCATGACCATCTTCGCCGTGATCTGCGCAGGCCTTTTTCCCGGCATCCACGTGGGGCGTGTCTGGCTGGCGTACTGGCTCTTCCCCATTCCCAACCAGATGGAGATGTGGCCGCAGTTCCGCAGCCCGCTGCTGTGGGACGTGTTCGCGGTGAGCACCTACTTCAACGTGTCGCTGCTGTTCTGGTACGTGGGCCTGATTCCCGACCTGGCCACGCTGCGTGATCGCGCCAAGGGCCGGATCCAGCAGTTCGCGTACGGACTGTTCGCGCTAGGCTGGCGGGGCAGCAACCGTCACTGGCACCGCTACGAGCGGGCCTATCTGCTGCTGGCCGCCCTGAGCACGCCGCTGGTGCTCAGCGTGCACAGCGTGGTGAGCTTCGACTTCGCGGTGAGCCAGCTGCCCGGCTGGCACACCACCATCTTCCCGCCCTACTTCGTGGCGGGCGCCATCTTCAGCGGCTTCGCCATGGTGGTCACGCTCGCCGTGCCCGCGCGCCAGATGTTCGGCCTGAAGGACATGATCACGCTGCGCCACCTGGACAACATGAACAAGATCATCCTGGTGACGGGATGCATGGTGGGCTACGCGTACTCCATGGAGTTCTTCATCGCCTGGTACTCGGGGGCGCTCTACGAGAAGTTCGCCTTCGTGAACCGCGCCTTTGGCCAGTACTGGTGGGCCTACTGGATCATGGTCAGCTGCAACGTGATCACGCCGCAGCTCTTCTGGTTCAAGCGCATCCGCACCAGCATCCCGCTCATGTTCGCGCTGAGCCTGGTCGTGAACATCGGCATGTGGTTCGAGCGGTTCGTGATCATCGTCACCAGCCTGGCGAACGACTTCCTGCCGACGAGCTGGGACTTCTTCACGCCGACGTGGGTCGACATGGGCACCATGCTGGGCGCCTTCGGCCTCTTCGGCACGCTGTTCCTGCTGTTCTGCCGCTACCTGCCCATGATCGCCATCGCCGAGGTGAAGGCGACCATGCCGCAGGCCGACCCGCACTGGGAGGGGTGGCACCATCACGGCGCCGGCCATGCCCATGCGGCGCACGCCAGCCCCGAAGCCCCGCACACCCCGGACGCACCCTGAGGCCCCGCACGGAACCCCAGCGATGACCACCTTCGCCCCACATTCCACCTCGGCCCAGCCGGCGGCCGCACGACCGCGGCTCCATGGCCTGCTCGCCGAGTTCCACGACCCCGCCTCGCTCATGCACGCCGCCGAGAAGGTGCGCGATGCCGGCTACCGCTGGTGGGATTGCCACACGCCCTTCCCGGTGCACGGACTCGACAAGGCCATGGGCATCCAGCGGACCATCCTTCCGCTGCTGGTGTTCGGCGCGGGCCTGACCGGCACCACGCTGGGCTTCATCCTGCAGGCGTTCACCAACTCCAGCAGCATCTCGCTCTGGGCGCTGGTGTGGGTCACCGGCTACCCGTTCCTGATCAGCGGCAAGCCGCTCATCAGCCTGCCCGCCTTCATTCCGGTCATGTTCGAGCTCACCATCCTGCTGGCCGCGACCAGCTGCGTGGGTCTCATGCTGCTGCTGAACGGCCTGCCGTGGCTCTCGCACCCGCTGCTGGCCAACAAGCGTTTCCTGCGGGCCAGCGACGACCGATTCTTCATCGTGATCCAGGCGCGTGATCCGCGCTTCTTCCGCAGCCGCACGGAGGAATTCATGAAGGGCCTGGGCGCGAAGGCCGTCGAGGCGGTGGAGGCCTGACATGCCGCGATCCTTCATCTACGTCGGCCTGATCCTGCTGCTCTGCCTGCTCGTCCCGCCGGCGGTCATCGCCAGGGTGCGGGCCACGCCCAATCCGAACCTGCCGATCCACCTGATCCAGGACATGGACTTCCAGTCCAAGTTCAAGACCCAGGCCGTGAATCCGCTCTTCGCCGACCGCCGCACCATGCGGCCGCCCGTCGAGAACGCGGTGGCTCGCGGTGAGACCTACGTGGACGCGTTCCTGTACGAGGGCGTGTCGAACGGCGGCTGGGCGACCGTGCTGCCCCAGCAGGTTCCGCTGACCCTGGCCACGCTCAAGCGCGGCCAGGAGCGCTACAACATCTACTGCTCGGTCTGTCACGGCGAGACCGGCAATGGCGATGGGCTGGTGAACGAGAAGGCCATGGAACTGGTCGCCAACACCAACGGCCCCGTGAACGGCACCGTGTGGGTGCAGGCCAAGAACCTGGTCCACGACGAGACGGTCACGGTGCAGCCGGTGGGCCAGGTGTTCAGCACCATCACCCACGGCATCCGCAACATGGCCGGCTACGGCAGCCAGATCCCGGTCGAGGATCGCTGGGCGATCGCGGCCTACGTGAAGACCCTGCAGCGAAGTCAGAACGCGCGTCCGCAGGACGTGCCGGCCGGCACCACGCTGGCGGAGGCGAAGTGACATGGCGCACGCATTGAACGCGAATTCCATTCCTGCCTCGGCGATCAGCGGCGAGCGGCTTGCGCCACGGGGCCGCGCGATCATGGTGGCGGGGGTGGCCCTGGTCCTGACGGGCGTGGGCCTGGCGGGCGGCGGTGCGGGCACGAAGGCGTGGCTGCACGCGTGGATCTTCGCCACGTCGATCTCGCTGGGCGCGCTCTTCTTCGTGATCATCCAGCACCTCACCCGGGCGGGCTGGAGCGTGGTGGTGCGGCGGATCGCCGAGGCCCTGGCGTGGAACCTGAGCTGGCTCTGGCTGGGTTTCCTGCCCATCGCCGGCCTCTGGTGGACCGGCAAGCTCGACACCCTGTTCCCGTGGGCCAACCTGGAGCACCTGCGGCAGGTCGCGCCGGACGAGGCGGCGCTGGTGGCCAAGAAGGCCGCGTTCCTCAACCCCGGCTTCTTCATGATCCGCGCCGCCGTGTACCTGGTGGTGTGGGCGTTGCTCGCCCGGTTCTTCGTGGGTCAATCGGCGGCGCAGGACAGCGACCACAGCGTGGCGCGCTCGCAGACCATGTCCAAGTGGGCCGGCCCGGCCGCCATCCTCTTCGGCCTGACCACCACCTTCGCGGCCTTCGACTGGATCATGAGCCTGAACCCAGCGTGGTTCAGCACCATGTTCGGCGTGTACTTCTTCGCCGCCTGCGCCGCCGGCGGCTTCTCGGCCATCGCCTTCACGGGCCTGCGGCTGCAGCAGCGGGGTCTGCTGCGCGACGTGATCACGCCGGAGCACTACCAGGACCTGGGCAAGCTGCTGTTCGGGTTCGGCGTGGTCTTCTGGGCCTACATCGCCTTCAGCCAGTACATGCTGATCTGGTACGGCAACGTGCCCGAGGAGACCACCTGGTTCCTGGCCCGGCAGGTGGGCCAATGGCGCATCGTGAGCGCGGCGCTGCTCTTCGGCCACTTCGTCATTCCCTTCCTGTTCCTGATCAGCCGCTGGACCAAGCGGTGGAGGGGCACGCTGCTGTTCGGCGTCAGCTGGATGCTGGTCTTCCACTGGGTGGACCTGGCGTACCTGATCCATCCGGTGATCCCGCACGACATCGGCAGCTTCGCCTCCTATGACGCGCTGCAGGCGGCGTACGCCGGCGAGAAGTCGGGCCTCCTTCAGCCCGGCCTGCTGGCCCTGTCGATCGGTTTCCTCTTCCTGCTGATGGGCGGCACGCTGTCCCGGCTGGCCCGCACCGGCCTGCTCTGCAAGGGCGACCCGCGGCTGGCCGAGAGCCTGCGCTTCGAGAACATGTGATGGAGAACCCATGAGCGAGCACGCATCCGTCATCCCTGGCCAGCTCGACGACCCCGAACCCGGGAGCACCTGGTTCTTCTCGCTGGCTGGCATCGTGATCCTGGTGGCCCTGGTCGTGGCCGCGAGCGTGATGTACTTCCA
>JBILWQ010000061.1:0-8493 GCA_044369805.1 Phycisphaerales bacterium | reverse complement strand
CATTTTTCACGAAGTCAATCGTTGAATGGTATGGAAATCCCGACAGGGGCGTCAATGGAACGCCCGCTGGGGGTTCCCGACCCGACCTGGGCCCTTCATGCCACCCAACCCGGCTGCCGCTACCTTCCGGGCATGCTCGAGGAGATGATCCTGCCAGCCCTGGTGCAGCGGCTTGACAGAATTCCGGATGCCAAGATCCTGATCCGAACAATATCCGAACAGATGGCCGAGACAACCGGCCTGGCGGCGGCCACCCTTGAGCAGGCATTCACGGAAAGGCTTCGCCGAGGCGGTGTTGCGACACCTGAAGGGGTTGCATTCCCCCATGCGGTGATTGCCGGGGTTCGCCGAACCGTGATCGGCTGCATGCTCATTCCGGGTGGGATCGAATTGGATGCCCGCCAGCCGCCGAGCGACCTGGTGTTCGCCATCGCCGGGGACTCCGCCCGCCCCTGGGAGCACGTTCGGCTTCTGGCGCGACTGAGCCGGATCGCGGGCGACGAGGCTTCCCGCCATCGGCTCCGTGCCTGCGGCGATGGCCACGCCCTGATCGCCGCGCTTCGCCAGGAGGACGCCCGTCATGGCTGAGGGCCCCTCCTCCAAGCTGCTGATCCTGATCGCCCGCTCCGAGGAGAGCTTCGATCCCGTCATCACCGCACTGCTCGACGCCGGTATCACTGGCGCCACCGTGCTGGAGAGCCGCGGCATCGGCGCAATCATCCGCGCCGAGATGCCGATCTTCGCCGGTCTGGCCGCCCTCCTGCCCCAGGCCACCGGTAGCCGGGTGATCCTCTCAGTGGCGCCGCAGGAAAGGATCGAGGCGTTGCTCCGCTATCTGGAGCAGTTGCCGCGCGAACGCCGTCCCATCGGCGTGACCATGCCCGTCGAGAGCGTGCTGGGGCTGGAACTGTGAGATGACGCCCGAAGCCATGGCAGATTCCGACGGCGTGGGCCACGCGCTCGCCGCCCTCGCGGCCGGGGGAACCGCGATGCTGCTGGCCTTCCTGTCGCTGACCCGTCCAGCCGCTCGCCTGGCCCGTTGGCCCGTGGCAAGCGCGCTGCTGGGCGGCGGCTGGCTGGCGCTCGCCGCGGGACTGCTGCTGGGACCGGGAGGCATGGGGCTGCTCCGGAATGACGCACTGGTGGAACTTCGGCCGCTCACGCAGCTGGGCCTGGCCTGGATCGGCCTGCTGGTGGGACTGCAGATGCGGCGGGATCTTCTGGCCGCGGTCCCGGCCGCGCTCTGGCGATGGATCCTCGCCGACGCGGCGCTGTCATTCCTCGCGGGCGCAGGCCTCGCGTTCGCGGTGCTGCGGTCGGTCGTGCCCTCGGCCAACCTCTTGCAGTTGTGGCCGATCGCCAGCCTGGTGGGTTCGGCGTGCATCGGATGGTCTGGCGAGCTCCGCTCACTGAGAGGACTCGACACGCGGGCACCCCAGGTCGCAGCATGGATCCAGGCCGGTGCGGGCCTGGGTTCGGCACTCTCGATCATCGCGTGCGACCTGATCACCACTTCGCCCCGCGGCTCACAGGGACTGCTCGCGGTGCTGGCCATCGCCGGGGCTGCGGCCCTGAGCCTGCGGGCGGTGCTGGGGCCCCAGTCAGGGCACGATGGTCGACTGACCCTGTCGCTACTGGCCACGCTCGCCACCGTCGCCGGCGCTGGGGCCGCCATGGACGCCAGTCCCATGACAGGCGCCTTCCTGCTCGGGTTGATGGTCGCCCAACTCCGCGGCGGCCCCATGCGGCGGCTCGAACGACTCGTGTCCGAGAGCGAACCGGCCGTCGCCGCCATCTTCTTCATGCTGGCGGGCGTCATGCTGGGCGGTGGAGGTCGATGGCCCTGGATGCTGGCGGCAGCGCTGCTGATCGAGCGCCTGCTGCTGAAACCGCTCGTGGCCCGGTGGGCGCTGCGGGAACGCTGGCGGGAGCCGGGTGCGCTCCGGCTCCGACGCGGCACGGTGCGTCAGGCGCCGATCGCGATCGCTCTGGCCGTGTCCGCCGTGCAGGTGCATGACACGCTGGCCGAGCGAGGCGTGCTGCTGACGCTGGTGCTGGTCGGCCTGGCGAGCGGACTGCTGCCCCTGCTGGGAAGGCGACCCGCGTGAGACGCGCCCTCACCCTGCTGCTGAGCCTGCTGGCGCTGCTGGTCGCGGTGGGTGCGCTTCGCGCATGGACAGGCGGCCCGGGCACCATGGCCGGAACACCCGGCCTCCTGGGGGATGCGCCCCCAACGTCGCCTCCAGGCGTGGCCACCGCGGCACTCTCGCTGGGCCTGCTGCTGCTGGGATCGTTCCTGCTCGGGGAACTTGCCTCGCTCGCCGGGCTGCCCCGCGTGAGCGGAGCGCTGGTCTTTGGCGTGCTGGCGGGGCCCGAACTGCATGCGGTGATCGGTGCCCCCATGCCCCCACTGGTGCCGCGCGACGAGCTGCAGTACCTGCAGATGGTCGACGCTCTCGCCGTCAGCCTGATCGGGCTGGTGGCCGGGGGCGAGATCCGCCTGGAATTCCTTCGCCGAGCCGCCGGGCAGGTGGCCCGGCTCGTGGTCTCCGACATGCTGGGGGTGCTGCTGTGGGTCGGCGCTGGACTTGCAGCCCTCGGCGGCTTCGTGCCCCTGCTGTCGGAGCGTTCAACTGCGCACCGCGCGTACCTGACGCTGCTTCTGGCCACCATGGCCGTGGCCAACAGTCCCGCCGTGGTCACCGCCATGCTGCGGGAGACCGGCGCGCGGGGCCCCTTCTCCCGCACCGCGCTCGCCGTGACGGTGGTGAAGGATCTCTCGCTCGTGATGCTGGTCAGCGCGCTGCTGGCGGCGTGGGGCGGCAGCCGCGCCGGCGGTTCCGCCGCATGGAGCGTGGCATGGCACCTGAGCGGTTCGCTGCTGGTCGGCGGGTGCTTCGCGGCGCTTCTGGCGCTGGCCGCACTGAAGACGCGCATCCGTCTGGACCTGGTGGTGCTGGTCAGCGGATTCGCCATCGCCCTGGCGGGGCGGCTTCTCTCGATCGCGCCGCTGCTGACGGGCATCACGGCGGGCTTCGCGCTTGCCAACCTGGCGCCTCGCCGCAGCGAGCGACTCTTCCGGTCGGTCGACAACCTGCTTCCAACCACCTATGCGCTCTTCTTCGCGGTGGCGGGCGCGCGCATCGGGCTTGCGGGACTCTCGCAGGTCCTGCCGGTCGCCACGTGCATCGCCGCCCTGCGGCTGGCGGGAATCTGGACGGGGCTCCGCGTGGGCTGCAGCTGGGCCGGCGTCCATGGACACACCCGGACCTGGCTGTGGACGAGCATGGTTCCGCAGGCGGGCGTGAGCATTGCGCTGGCCTCCGAGGCTCGCGCGGTGCTGGGCCACGAACCCTGGGCGGATGCGCTGCTGGCCGTTCTGCTGACGGTCATCGCCCTGCACGAGCTGGTCGGCCCTCCCCTGCTGCGGCTGGGCCTGCTACGGTCCGGCGAGGTCCGGCGATGATCGACACCCACTGCCATCTCACCTACACGCAGTACGAAGGCCACGTGCTTCAGGAACTGGATCGCATGCGCGAGGCCGGCGTGCGCGGGTGCATCACCGTGGGCACCACGAGCGCAGACAGCCTGGCGGGTTGCCGGCTGGCCGAGGCCCATGAGGGGGTCTGGTGCAGCGCGGGTGTGCATCCCCTCCACAGCGATGAACCGGTGGACTGGGGCGCGCTGCATGCGTGCGGCCAGCGGCCCAGGTGCGTGGCCTGGGGGGAACTGGGCCTGGACCGCCACTATCCGCAACCCTCGTGGCCGCACCAGATCGCGGCTCTCGAGGGCCAGCTCGACCGCATCGCGCGTTGGGGGGCCGAGGGCCTCCGCAAGCCCGTGATCATCCACTGCCGCGAGGCCTTCGACGATCTGCTGCCACGGCTCGCCTCCAGCGGCCTTCCAGCCGACCGGTTCGTGTTCCACTGCTTCAGCGGCACGGTGGAGGAGGCCAGGCGGGTGCTGGACTTCGGCGCGTGGATCAGCTTCACGGGCATCGTCACGTACCGCAACGCTCCCGAGGTGCAGCAGGCGGCCCGGCTGGTGCCCGACGACCGGATCATGGCGGAGACCGACGCGCCGTTCCTCTCGCCGGAACCCATGCGCTCGGCCAAGCCCAACCGGCCCGCTCACGTCATGCTGGTCGCCCGGCAGCTCGCGATGCTCCGCGGCATGGACGAGACGGCGTGCGGAAGGCTGCTTGATGCCAACGCCTGCCGCTTCTTCGGTCTTCCCCCCGAGGATTGACCCGGCATCGGGATAGCATCCCGGAATGGAGCGTCCTGCCGCGGATCCCTCGGGCAACGCCGTGATGACGCTCGGCGATCACCTCGACGAGCTTCGTCGCCGCGTGCTGATGGCGCTCGTGGTGCCCGTGCCGGTGGCCATCGCGGCGTTCACCTTCGCCGCGCCCATCCGCGACGCCCTTTGCGAGCCCGCCCTCCGCGCGCTGCGCGCCCATGACCTGCCCGCGCAGCTGCAGGTGCTCAATCCCATCGAGACCCTGGGATCGGAGCTGAAGCTCTCGCTGGTGGCCGCCCTGGTGCTCGCGGCGCCCTGGATCGCGCTGCAGATCTGGAAGTTCGTGGAACCCGGCCTGTACGCCCACGAGCGCCGCTTCGTGCGGCTGCTCGTGCCCATGTCCGCCATCCTCACCATCGTGGGGCTGGCGCTGCTGTACTTCGTGCTGCTGCCGCTCATGCTGGAGGTGCTGGTGAGCATCGGCGGCGAACCCCCCACGCTGCTGCAGGCCGGGGGCCCGGACGGCGGGACCCGAGCAACCGTGGTCCCCACCCTGGCCGAGGCTCCGGAACGCCCGCAGCCCGGCCAGATGTGGCTGACTCCGGATCATCGGCTCGCCGTGGCCGTGCCGGTCGATGCGGAGCACGTGGAGGTCCGGACCGTGGTGCTCGCGCACGACGCCCGCCTGATGCAGCAGTTCCGGCTCAGCGAATACCTGGATTTCACGCTCGACTTCGCGCTCGGCATCACGATCGCCTTTCAGACGCCCCTGGTGGTGCTGCTGCTGGGCTGGCTCGGCGTGCTGACACCATCGTCGCTGGCGCGACAACGGCGCTACGCCATCTTCGCGGCGGCGGTGATCGGCGCCGTGGTCACCCCGAGCGGCGATCCATTCTCCATGGCCCTGCTCGCCGTGCCCGTCTACCTGCTCTACGAGCTGGGCATCCTGCTCCTGCGCATCGCGCCTCCGTCGGCGGTCGCTCGCGGCGAGGTGCTGGATCGACTGCTGCGCGTGGTCCGTGGCCGCGAGACGTGAGGCGCATGTACCTGCGGAACGAGCTTCGCCGATCTCGACAGTGGCTGCGGAACCTGCATGCCCGGAATCCGTGGCTGGCATCCGGGGACCTGGCCATGATGCGCCGGGCCATCGAGCTGGCTCGTCAGGCGGCGGCCTCGGGTGAGGTGCCCGTGGGCGCGGTGATCTACCGTGGCGGGGAGGTCGTGGCGGAGGCCGCCAACGATCGCGAGGCTTCGTCCGATCCGGCAGGTCACGCCGAGATGGTGGCCCTTCGACGAGCCGGTGTCGCTCTCGGGCGATGGCGGCTGCACGACTGCCGGATGGCGGTCACGCTTGAACCATGCCCCATGTGCGCCGGCGCCCTGGTCAACGCCCGACTGGGGGGCCTGGTGTTCGGGGCCTTCGACCCGAAGGCGGGTGCCGTGGGAACGCTCTACGACATCCCCCGGGACCCCCGACTGAACCATCGGCTGCCCTGCGTCGGCGGTCTGATGGGCCCGGAGGCCGCTGGCCTTCTCCGCCAGTTCTTCCGGGTGCGGCGACAACGACCGGTTGAAAGTCCGAGAACCTGACTCGGGAACGGAATTCGCCCTCTCGCGGAAGGAACCGCTTCCCCAACACCATCGGAATTGGAGATTGAGGCGTCCGCTCCGTGGGAGCGGCGCGTGCTTGCACGTGTGGACGGAACAGTTTGGTTGCACGAGGAGGAGAGGGACTCACGATGCGCAATTCGAGGGAAGGGAACGCTGCTGGACGGTGGCGTGACGCGCGCCTGCTTGGAGCGGGCCTCTCATGCCTGCTGTTCGCCCATGCGAAGGGCGAGGTCACCTACCTGAATTCCTCCAAGAGCGAGGTCTTCGAGAACGGCCAGAATGTCGCCTCGACCGGCGGCAAGTTCTCCAGGAACGTCGAGGTCCGTGTGCTCCAGGTCGGCGACAAGCGGCTGGCCATGGATGAGGACGCGTTCCATGATCCCGTGGTCGTGAGCGTCTTCACGAACCAGAGCCCCGGCGACAAGGACGATTTCAAGTTGATCCCGGATGCCGAACTGGCCAGCCCGGGATCCCAGGTTCGGTTCGCGCTGGCCAGCGACATCGGTGGCTCGCCGGACATGACGGCGCTCGATGCATCGGCCTCGCCCGACTTCGGTCGGATGCTGCGGCCCGAAGGTGCGAAGGCGACCCGCATGCGGGTCTTCGCACCCCTTCCCGAGAAGGACAACGACGAGATCCTGGATGACAAGACACCCGAGGTCCTGGTGATGTCCGCCGTGCCCGGCGTGGCGGTCAGGCTCACGCCGATCCTGGGAGGCTCGCCGGATCCGGAGCAGGCGGACTCGCTCATCCTGGGACTTCCGCGGGAGCTGACGCCTTCGCTCTTCGAGCGGGGCAAGACCGGCATCGAGATGATTCTCGGCGACAATCCCGCTCCCCAGCAAATGTGCGTGTTCGGGCTCGATCTCTCCGGCGACCTGGGCCTGAAGCCAGGCCAGACCGTGGTGGGCTACCAGCTCGATGTCCCAGCGGGCTCCAGTTTCCCGATCAAGCTTGTCCTGGTCGGCGAGCAGGCCCCGAGCACGCTCGCCAATTTCGAGGACGGCTCGACCCAGCGGCTTGGCTTCGTGCCCGATGCGCTGAGTTTCGGTCCCAGCCCGCAGTTGGACACGCCTCCTCTGGCATCGGGACTGGATTTCGATCTGCTGCCCTTTCAGGAATCGGATCAGGCGCTGACCAATCCGCCCGTGCCCCCGCCTCCACCGCCCGTGCCCACGCCGGGTGTCGCCGTCCTGCTGGTGGGTGCCGCGTCGCTGCTGGGCCCCCGACGCAAGGCCTGAGTCAGGCCTCGTCGGCCGAGGCGGGGTGGCTTCCGAGCAGCTCGGCCAGCACCGAAGTGGCGTAGCCGCCGCGCGGCAGGTCGAACGCCACGCGGATGAAGCCGCCATGCTCATCCACGCCGGCCTCCACCTGGGGATCGCTCACGCGCATGCGCAGGCTTCGTCGCTCGCCGGCCGGGGCCAAGGGTGACCGCAGGAGCGGCTCCACGTCGAGCCCGGCCGCCATGAACGCCTGTCGCTCGATCGTCTCGCAGACGTCCTCGGCAGGCATGCAGTCGGAGCCGGGCATGGGGCCGGTGGGCGAGCAGTCGAAGCTCCGCAGTCGATCCTGCAGCGTGCGGGCCTCGGCGGGATCGGCAAGCATGGATGCCGTGACGCGGAAGAGGGAACGACCGGGGTGCAGGTTGGCCAGATCGCCGGACACGAACCTGTCGAACTGGTCC
The DNA here is from genome assembly GCA_044369805.1 of Phycisphaerales bacterium. Classification (GTDB taxonomy): domain Bacteria; phylum Planctomycetota; class Phycisphaerae; order Phycisphaerales; family SM1A02; genus SYAC01. Next base: position 956 of record JBILWQ010000061.1, on the reverse strand, counting down.
GCCGCGAGCCTGTGCGAGAGCACCGCGTTGAAGGCCGCGCTCTGCGCCGCGTTGATCCAGAAGCGGCGGTTGGTCTCGCGAATGGCCATCACGGCTCGCCGCGCGGATCGCCCCTGCGAAAGTGCACGCACGGCGACCCGCTCCGCCTGATCACCACGACCCCATGCGTGCAGGCTGCCCGCGAAGTCGCCCGTATCGAAGCGCTCACGGGCCTCCCGCTGCCGCTCCGGGAACGCCGAGCCCTTCGAGCCCAGCAGCTCGGCGAGCAGGCCATCCCAGTCCTCCCGGACGAACGCGAGGCCCAGCCGATGACCGTTGCCACGGTGCCCGAATCGCTGTGGACCGAAACCGTTGGGCGCTCCGCGTGCCACCAGGATCCGCAAAGCCTGGGCGACGCGCGGGACAGCCAGCGGATCGGTCCGGCGGATGCGAATCGAGAAGCGATTCCCGGCCAGTTGGCCCGGCCGAAGCTTGGCCTGGTGGCGGCGGGTCCAGAGGATCTGCAACTGCGGATGCTGGATGTGGGGTGGATCCGGCAGGCCAGGCAGGTGGACGGACACCGTCTGGCGCGTGATCGCGATCCGATCCTTCATGCCGGCGTGACCGATGGCCCCGGTCGGCACGCCGCAGTGTCTCGCCAGCAGATCCACCATGTCATCGTGCGCCATGCCCGCCTTCTGGATGCCCATGTGCAGATGCTCGCCCTCACCCGTGGGCTCGATGAGCGGAACCTCGTCCACCAGGAAGTCCTCGGGCCGCTCCTTGATCACGCCCGAGGTCGGGGGGGAGCCGAGCAGTCGACTCTCGGGCAGCGGCGTGACACCGGCACTCATGCGCGGATGCCCCAGCCGTCCAGATGGCTTCGGATCTGCGGCACCGTCTCGCTCGACGGATCGATGCGGTGGGCGCGCCAGCCGGCGCGGACGGCGGCCTGCACGTTCTCGTGCAGGTCGTCG
>JBILWQ010000058.1:0-8527 GCA_044369805.1 Phycisphaerales bacterium | reverse complement strand
GATGTAGTCCGTGGTGCGGGCGTCGATCACCACCTGGTCGCCGCGGCCATAGCGGCCCAGCGTGTCCTGCAGCGCGGCGCGGTTCAGGAAGCTGACCTGGTTCGCCAGCTCCACGCGGTGCACCATGCCGCTGGCGTGCTCCTCCTCGATGATCGTCATGCCGCGTCGAAGGCTGCTTTGGAGCAGGAACAACAGGCTCACCGACAGGCCGATGATCACGCCCAGAAGCAGGTCCGTCAGGACGATGGCGGTCACCGTGACCGCGAAGGGCACGAACTGGTTCGCGCCTTCCTTCCACATCTTCCTGAAGATGGATGGGTGGGCCAGCTTGAACCCCGTGACCACCAGGATGGCCGCGAGGGCGGAGAGTGGAATGCGGTTGAGCACGGTGGGCAGGGCGAACACGCACACCACCAGCAGCACGCCGTGGATGATGGCGGAGAGGCGCGTGCGGGCCCCGGCGTTCGCGTTGACCGAACTGCGCACGATCACCGAGGTCATGGGCATGCCGCCGACCATGCCCGCCGCCAGATTGCCCACCCCCTGGGCCAGCAGCTCCCGATTGGGTGGCGACACCCGCTTCTGGGGATCCAGCTTGTCCGTGGCCTCCAGGTTCAGCAGCGTCTCGAGGCTGGCCACGATGGCCAGCGTGAGGGCAGCCACGTACACCTGGGGATTGCCCAGCTGCGAGAAGTCCGGCAGGCGGAAGATGGTGGACCAGCCCTGGCCATCCTGGCCGAGCACGGGCACGCTGACCAGGTGTGACGCCTCGATGGTCAAGCTCCAGCCGAGGCTGCGGAAGAGTTCGTTCACCCCCACGGCCACCAGGACCGCGGCCAGTGGCGCGGGGAAGAGGCTCTTCTTGAGCCTGCTGCGATCCCATGCGACCAGCAGCACCAGGCATGCCACGCCCACGAGTGCGGCGCCAGGGACGAAGGCCTTCGCCAGTTCAAGCAGCTCGGTGAACGTGTTGCGCCCGTCCTCCTGGAAGAAGGCGAAGTCACCCTCGTAGTCCGCATCATGACCCACAAGGTGCGGGACCTGCTTCAGGATCAGGATCACGCCGATGGCCGAGAGCAGCCCCTTGATCACGTTGGTGGGGAAGTAGCTGGCCAGCACGCCCGCCTTGAGCATGCCCATGACCATCTGCAGCACGCCGCTGATCGCCACCGCCAGCAGGAACGCCTCGAAGGTGCCCAGGGTCTTCATCTGGGCGAGCACGATGGCCGTGAGTCCGGCTGCCGGTCCAGACACGCTGACATGCGATCCGCTGAGAACGCCGACGACGACGCCGCCGATGATGCCCGCCAGGATGCCTGCGATGATCGGCACGCCGGATGCGTGCGCAATGCCAAGGCAGAGGGGCACGGCCACCAGGAACACCACCAGTCCGGCGATCAGGTCATGGAGGAAGCCGGTTTCTCTGCCGGCGGGATGGGCGGTGGCGGGAGCGTTCATGGGCGAGGTCCTTCCTGCTTCCGCAAGTGTGTGCATAAAGGTCGGTTGGCACAACGGACCCATCGTCCGCAATCGCCAAAATGGCCGCGAGGGCTCGGTGTGGGCGGCCGCCGCTGGAGAGCCGAATCCACAAGTCTTTGTCCAGACTGGGCTTGCAAGGGATCCCCGGGAGTGTTCTCACATCCGCCCCGGAGGTCCGTATTCAAGGTGCCTAGGGCTGGACCCCGGGCCGGCCCAACGGGGGCCGATTCAGCGGTGGATCGCGTAGACCAGACGCCCAGGCTCCTGCCTCCCGTGCTGCCTCGTGATCCGAGGCAGTCCACGGGTCTCGGCCCGCGGCGTCCCTCGGGATGCCCAGACTGCTCGCATGCGAATGCTCGGAGTCGTGTCGAGCGGATGAACCTGGAAGACGGTCCCTGGCAGGCGCCTCGGACCCGCGGCGCCCCGCCTGGTTCGCGGGGCGTCCGTGTTTCAGGCCTCGTCGCTCTCGCGCAGCTTCGCGATCACGCTGAAGTCCTCCAGCGTGGTCGTGTCCTGCGTGACTTCCTTGCCGGCGGCCACGTCGCGCAGCAGTCGCCTGATGATCTTGCCGCTCCGCGTCTTGGGCAGGGCGTTCGTGAAACGGATCATGTCCGGGCGCGCGATGGCACCGATGTCGCGGGCCACGTGCTCCACAAGGCGCTTCCGCATCGAATCATCCGCGTGGGCCGCGTGGTCCGGGTGCAGCACGCAGAACGCGGCGATGCCCGTGCCCTTGATCTCGTGAGGCATGCCCACCACGGCGGCTTCCACCACCAGCTTGCTGCCCACCAGGCTGCTCTCGACTTCCGCCGTGCCCAGACGGTGACCGCTCACGTTCAGCACGTCGTCGATGCGGCCCATGATCCAGAAGTATCCGCGCTCGTCGCGGCGGGCGCCGTCGCCGGCCAGGTACATGCCCCGCACGCGGCTGAAGTAGGTGTCGATGAAGCGCTGACGGTCGCCGTGGATGCCGCGCAGCATGCCGGGCCACGGCTTGCGGATCACGAGCAGACCACCCTTGTTTGCGGGCTGCTCCACGCCATGGTCATCCACCACGGCCGCGTCCACGCCGAACATGGGCAGCGTGCAACTGCCAGGGACCAGGGGCGTGGCGCCAGGCAGGGGCGTGATCACGTGGCCACCCGTCTCGGTCTGCCACATGGTGTCCACGATGGGGCAACGGCCGCCTCCGATGCGCTCGTGGTACCAGATCCACGCCTCGGGGTTGATCGGCTCGCCCACCGTGCCAAGCACGCGGAGGCTGGAAAGATCATGCTTGGCGGGGTGCTGGTTGCCCCAGCGCATGAAGCTGCGGATGGCGGTGGGGGCGGTGTAGAAGTGCGTGACCTTGTGCCGGGCCACCATGCCCCAGAAGCGGTCCTCGCCGGGCCAGTTGGGCGCGCCCTCGTACATGAGCGTGGGCACGCGGTTGGGAAGAATGCCGTAGATGATGTAGCTGTGGCCTGTGATCCAGCCCAGGTCAGCCGTGCAGAAGTAGACCTGGTTTGTGCCGGGCTGAAGGTTGAAGGTCCAGCGCGCTGTGGCGGCGGTGAACACCATGTAACCGCCCGTGGTGTGCAGGATGCCCTTGGGCTTGCCGGTGCTGCCGCTGGTGTAGAGCAGGAAGAGCGGATGCTCGGCGTCGACCGGTTCGCAGGCGCGCGTGGTGGGCTGCTTGGGCACCAGCTCGTGCCACCAGACATCGCGGCCTGACTTCATCGGGACTTTGGTGCCGGTGCGGCGCAGCACCAGCACATGACGCACCTCGGGCAGGCGCTCGCATGCGGCATCCACGTTCGCCTTCAGCGGAACGATGGTTCCGCGTCGGTGCGCGCCATCGCAGGTCACGATCACCTGGCTCTGCGCATCCTGCACGCGATCCACGATCGCCTGCGCCGCGAAGCCGCCGAAGATGACGCTGTGCGGTGCGCCCAGGCGGGCGCATGCGAGCACGGCCACGGCCAGTTCCGGCACCATGCCCATGTAGAGCGTGACCACGTCGCCCTTCTTCACGCCGAGCGACTCGAGCGCGGCCGCACAGCGCGCCACCTCGTCGCGCAGCTCGCGGTAGGTGATGTGGCGCGTCTCGTGGCCCTGGGGACCGGCCGCGTTCGGTTCGCCCTCCCAGATGATGGCCACCTCGTCGCCGTGACCCTGCTCCACCTGCCGGTCGACGGCGTTGAAGCAGGCATTGGTCTGCCCGCCCACGAACCACTTCGCGTCGGGCAGGTTCCACTCGAGCACCTTGCCCCAGGGCTTGAACCAGTGGAAGCCCTTCGCCACCTCGCTCCAGAATCCCTCGGGATCGCGGATCGAGCGCTCGTGCTGGGCGCGGTAGGTCTCCAGGTTCGACACATGCACGCCACCGATGCGTGCGGCGAAATCGGCTGGTGGCGGGAAGACGCGGGTCTCGTTCAGCACCGAGTCGATGGCTGCGGAGGGCTGCATGCGAGCAAGGTATCGCGACTCGCGTGCCGGGTGACGCGCGTCGCTAGCCTCGAGCCGTTCCCATGCAGTCGATCCGCGAGATGTTCCGGTTTCCCCGTCAGGATGCGATGGCCGGAGTGGTCGTGTTCCTCGTGGCGGTGCCTCTGTGTCTGGGCATCGCAATGGCCAGCGGCGTGTCGCCGGTGAGTGGACTGGTGGCCGGGGTGGTGGGCGGCGTGGTCGTGCCTCTGCTCAGTCGCTCGCCACTGTCGGTGACGGGTCCGGCGGCAGGCCTGACGGCGGTGGTGCTGTTCGAGACGAAGGCGCTGGGCGGATTCGAGCGATTCCTGACGGCGACCGTGGTCGCGGGAGGGCTGCAGATGCTGCTCGGCCTGCTTCGGACGGGGCGATTCGCGTCGCTCGTTCCTCATTCGGTGGTCCGCGGCATGCTGGCCGCCATCGGCATCATCATCGTGTGGAAGCAGGTGCCGGCGCTCGTCGGTGCCGATGGCGCAGTGGCCGACACCGTCTCGCGCTTCGCGACAGGCCCCGCCATCATCGGGCTTGTCTCGCTGGTGGTGCTGTACGGCTGGGGGGCCACGCCGCTGGCCCGGCATGCGTTCGTGCCGCCGGCGCTGGTGGTGGTGCTCGTGGGCGCAGGTCTGGGCACCGCGTTCGGCTCGCATGCAGGGTTGCGTCTTGATCCGAGGCAGCTGGTCGACGTGCCGCTGGGCGGTTGGCATGCCATGCGTGATGCCCTGCCTGTGCCCGATGCGTCCGCCTTCTCGGATCCGCTGGTGTGGCGCGTGGCGATCACCGTGGCGCTGGTGGCGAGCATCGAGACGCTGCTCTCCTTGCAGGCCATCGATGATCTCGATCCGCTCCGCCGCAGCAGCCCTCCGGATCGCGAACTGGTGGCCCAGGGGGTGGCCAACGTGGCCAGCGGCTGGTTGGGGGGACTGCCCGTGACGGCCGTGATCGTTCGAAGCGGGGCCAACCTTCAGGCCGGGGGACGTGAGCGACTGTCGGCGTTCGTTCACGGGTTGCTTCTGGCCCTCGCCGTGCTCTTCGCGGGCCAGCTGCTGAACCTGATTCCTCTGGCTTGCCTGGCCGCCGTGCTGGTGCAGGTGGGGCTGAAACTGGCTTCGCCGGGACTGATGGTGCAGGTGTGGCGCGAGGGTTGGCAAAGGTTCGTGGTTTTTGCGGGCACCATGGGGAGCGTGCTGGCCACGGACCTTCTGAAGGGCGTGGTGGCGGGCATCGCGCTGGATACGGCGATGCGGATCGCAACGAGGGATCGGGCGAGGCGGGAACCAGACGCCTGAAGCAGATTCGACTTCGGTAGCCTGCGGCCCGGCATGCCACAGGCGCCATACCGGACAGGCATGTTCGCGTTTCCGCGCCAGGATATCGGCGCCGGGCTGCTCGGCTTCCTCGTGGCGATTCCTGTGAGCCTCGGCATCGCGCTCGCCAGTGGCGTGCCGCTGCTGAGTGGCCTGGTCGCGGCGGTCGTGGGGTGCCTGCTCGTTCCATGCATCAGCCCCGCGCCACTGCTGATCACCGGTCCGGCGGCGGGAATGACCTCGATCGTGCTGCTCGAGCTCAAGCTGCTCGGCGGGCTCGAGCGGGTGCTCGCTGCGACCGCGATCGCCGGTGGGCTGCAGATGGTGCTGGGAGCGACCAAGGCGGGCCGTTTCGTCCAGTTCGTTCCCGAGTCGGTCGTCAAGGGCATGCTCGCCGGCATCGGTGTCTACATCATCCGCACGCAGGTCATGGTGGCGATCGGTGCAGAGATGGGCTCCGCGAAGGACTTCGCGAACTTCGATCCGGGGCCGCTGGTGCTCGCAGTGGTCTCGCTCTCGGTGTTCGTGGCGTACCGATGGGTGCCCGCGACATGGCGCACGCGGTTTCCGACGGAACTGGCCGTGGTGGTGCTTGGGGCGCTGCTCGCGGCCGCGTTCGCCTCGCACCCGGACGTCGCATTGCGTGCGGAGCACTTCGTGCGGTTACCGTTGGGCGGTTGGTCTGAGGTGTGCTCGGCACTGCCGGCACCGGGGCTCGGCGACTTCGCCTCTCCGCGAGTCTGGATGGTCGCGTTCACGATCGCGCTGGTGGCCAGCGTCGAGTCACTGGTCACGCTTCGCGCGGTCGACGGCATGGATCCGCTTTCGCGCACGAGCCCGCCCAATCGCGACCTGCTCGCGCAGGGTCTCGGCAACGTTGCGTGTGGCTGGCTGGGAGGGATTCCGGTGACTGCATCGGCGGTGCGCAGCTTCGCCAACGTGCAGGCCGGTGCGCGAGAGCGTCTCGCCTCGCTGGTGCAGGGCGCGCTGCTGCTGCTCGCGGTGCTGTTCGGGGCGAGGCTGCTGAACCTGATCCCGCTCGCGTCGCTGGCCGCGCTGCTGATCTGGATCGGTCTGCGGCTCGCGTCGGTGAAGGTGTTCGTGCAGCACTGGCGCGAGGGGTGGGGCAGCTTCGTCCCGTACCTGGGCACGCTGGTGGGTGTGATGTCGACGGATCTGCTGAACGGCGTGGCGCTCGGAATCGCGCTCGACCTTGTGCGGCGGGCGGTGATGGCCAGGCGCGCGAGCCGGTCAGGCGGGGACGGATCGCGGCGCGAGGCTGCCTAGCCCGCCTTCGCCGCCAGCGCTTCCGCCGCCGCGATCGCCTCGGCTACCTTCGTCACGTCCTTGCCGCCGGCCTGCGCCATGTCCGGCTTGCCGCCGCCGCTGCCGCCACAGGCCTGCGCCGCGGCCTTCACCCAGTCGCCTGCCTTCAGGCCCCTGGCGATGAGCGACTGAGGCACGCGCGCCGCGATGGCCACCTTGCCTGCGGCCGCATCCGGGCTCACGAGAAGCACCGCGGTGTCGGGCGACCTGGCCTTGGCCACATCGAGCGCGGCCAGAAGGGCGGGGGCGTCAGCGCCGTCGAGCTGCGCCACCAGCGAGCCACCCGCATGCTTGTCGAGCAGCGTGTGCATCGCGGCGACCGCCGAGTCGCGACCCGCGGCCTCGCCCTGTCGTCTCGCGGCCTTCGCTCTGTCGCGCAGCGACTCGAGCGGCGCCTGCAGCGCGTGCTTCTCGCTCGCGGGCAGCGTGAGTTCCTGGCTGAGGGCGGTGATCTCGCTGGCCTCGTCGACCAGTGCCTGGCCGTCGAGCCTGTCGGCTGCCGAGATCCGCTCGTGAAGACCCCTCGCCGCCGCGAACGCCGCCTCGGCAGGCACTCCCGCCAGCGCGAGCACGCGCCGCACACCCGCGCTCAGCGCGCCTTCGCTGACGATGGCGAACCTCTTCGCCTCGCCGCTTGAAGTGAGATGCGTGCCGCCGCAGAACTCCACGCTGCACTGGCGCCACTTCGCGTTCGCGGGGTCGGCCAGCAGCTCGCCCACCGTCGCGCCGATGCTCACCACGCGCACCGGATCGGGGTACTTCTCGCCGAAGACGGCTCGCACGCCGGCGATCGACTTCGCCTTCGCCAGCGGCGCTTCCGCCGCGTCCACCTTCAGGTTCCGCGAGATCGCCTCCTGCACGAGCCGCTCGGCCTTCGCGATCTCCTCCGCCGTCATGGCGCGCCCGAAACTGAAGTCGAAGCGCAGGCGATCGTCGGCCACCAGGCTGCCGCGCTGCTGCACCTCGTCGCCAAGCACCTGACGCAGGGCCCAGTTCAGCAGGTGCGTGCCGGTGTGGTGCGCAGCCACGTGCCTGCGGTGGCCGCGGGCCAGATCCAGGATCACCGAGTCGCCGCGGTTGAGGCGGCCGCGGGTGACGCGGCCGATGTGCAGCACGAAGCCGCCTTCTTCCTGCACGCTCTCCACCTTGAACTCGGCGACGTCGCCCGAGTGGCTGGGCTGGCTCGTTCCCACGTCGCCCACCAGACCCAGGGCCCCCTCGGCCGCCGCGTTCACGCCGCCGATCAGGCGGTCGACCTCGTCCATGGCGCAGCTGAGCGTGGCGCCCGGGTGATCGGCCACGATCATGCCGGTGTCGGCCACCTGGCCGCCGCCCTCGGCGTGGAAGCTGGTGCGCCGCGTGATCACGGCCACCGGCTCGGTGCCGCTGGCATGCTCCTGCAGGTGACGGCCATCCCAGATCGCCTCCACGCGGCTGGTCACCGCGCGGCCGAGGTACTTCGGCTTGATGTCGGTGGCGTGCACGCCGAGCGTGCGAAGCTTCTCGATCGCGTCGGGGGTGAGCGTGATGCGGTGCTCGCCGCCCGCGGCTGCGCGGCTGGTCTCGCGGGCCCTCCCCATCAGGGCGTCGTATCCCGCCTCGTCCACCTTCAGGCCGCGCTCCTGCGCCATGACGCTGGTCAGATCCACCGGGAAGCCCATGGTGTCATGAAGCCGGAAGGCGTCCTCGGCGCTGATCACGCCCTTGCCCATCTTCGCGCGGTCGGCCGCCTGCCCGAACAGTTCGAGGCCGCGCTCGAGCGTGCGGCCGAACGCCGCCTCCTCGTCGCGGATCACCTGCGTCACGTGCGCCTGCTTCGCCTTCAGTTCAGGGAACACTCCGCCCAGCGACTCCACCACCGCGGGCACCACCTGATGGATGAACGGACCCTTCGCGCCCAGATACTGGTGACCCATGCGCGCGGCGCGGCGCAGGATGCGGCGCAGCACGTA